>CAZMWO010000696.1:0-2087 GCA_964569565.1 uncultured bacterium
ACCCAGACCGCGTAATTTACCGAATCCATCATCAAAGTATAGCCCATCTGTGAGTCGCTGACGCCGAGCGCGAGCTGAATCGCCGCCATATTGCCGGTGCCGCCCATCCAGGAACCCGAAAGAGCCGCGAAGGTTTTCCAGGTATGCGGCTCAAAATGGTTTTTAAAAAGAAAATAAGTCACGACGAAGCCGGCCCCGATGGTCACCGAGGCCGAAAAAAAGCCGAGCAGCATGCGTGGCCCAAGCCTGAATATCTTCTTGAGATCGCAGTGCAGCAGCATCAGAAAGATCATGACCGGCAAAACGTTGTTTTTGAGCTGATTATAGTAAAAGTTGATTTCGTCTGTCTGCTTCCAGAGTCCGAGCGTAGAAAAGGTCATTACGGCGAAGTAAAGCACGACGATGCCCGGCACGTAATCGAAAAATTTGCGGTACTTTTTGTCGAGCTGCACTATTACCGCGGCAATGAACAGCAGAACCGCGACATAAGCAAAACCGCTTTCAATCATTGTTCTCTCCCTCTGCGCCGCCGGCCTGTCTTTTGCAGTCGTTACAGTTCATCTGCGGCTTTCAGTATGCAACACAAGATACCACATGCACGAAATTTTGTACGCAGCTTTCTGCACAATCGTACTCAACGAAATCGCAATCTTAATCTTAATCGTTCATGACTTCTACAGATCGACAGACAATTCATTGTGCTGCCAGACGCAAACAGGCCCGCATTGTCAGTCGGCAATGCGGGCCTGTCTCGATGAATATTATTACTTGAATTCGATGGTGGAAGCTGCCAGTGGTTCTGAGATTGCGTAACCGATCAGACCATTTGACGTGACCTGTTCCCATGTCTGTAGAACGTCATTCCATTTGGTTTCGACCTGACCGGCGGGCGTCTTGTATTCATAACCGACATGGAAAGTTACATAAAGCTTCTGCCCCGGCTTGCTGGTGTAAAGAAGGCTGTAGTAGGAAGTGCGGAAGTCGCCATCCCATGATACGCCAGGGGCGATCCATGAATACACTTCCGGCTCGAGAGAAGTGAACGCATCTTTGGAAGCGGCCCATTTTGGTGTTTCCTTGAGGCTGGTCGGCCACTTGACGTTATCTTCGGGCAGACCGCCTTCAGTGTGGTCAGACCAGATCTTATACATGCAGAAATCTTCTGTTCTGTATTTCATATTGGCTTCCTGAACCTTCTTCACCTTTTCGAGTTCGGCGCCAAGATTGGTGCCTTCCGGCAGAATGGCACGAAAGTTCAACTGACCCTGTTCACCGGCAGCGACGAAAAATTTGCCATCACGATAGTCGAACTGCGCCATATCGCATTTGGCGCGGGGCGGAATTCCCTTGTCAGATACCATAATGATACTGGGCCCGAAATTCTTTACGTAAGCGGGGTCAAGATCATCCTGGGCAAAGACCGAGACGACAGAAAGCGCCATCAAAAGAAGCACGAAACTGATTTTCCTCATACAATAACCTCCATGATAGTTTTTGCAACATTAACTCTCTGTTCGAACTGATAGCGAAAGCGACCAGGCAACATATCTACGGTTGCAAAATACTGCTGAAATCTCCGATAGTAAAGAGTTCCTGAAAATGAGTCCCGATGTGCATCGGCAAAAGCGATACATTGTAAAGCCCGGATTTGCGCACCAGAAAATTATAGGCGCTGCCAATCTGCCGGTATCCTGTGCTTAAGATACTTCTCGTCACGTCAGAGCAGGCTTTTAATGCCGAAATTCTTCTCTTAAAGCTCAAGTATTTCCAGATTTTGCAAAAGTGCTACAATGTATAATATCCTGGTGTTCGCGCAAGAGAGGTAGTTAATTTGAAAACTGTGAAACGGGTGTTTCTGGCGATTGTTGGACTGCTGACTGTTGTATTTTTAGTGCAGACAGCCCGCATCGCTTCGCTGTTTCGAGCAGCTTCTGGCGGCGTATCGACGATTACCGGCGGCGCGTCTTCGAGTCCGGGCAAGCCGGCGCCTTCACGTCTGCCATTGCCTGATTTTGTGCTGGGATTGACCCGCCCGGCGGAGTGGCGGGAGATTCAGGGCAGTAAGATATCTGCACCATTTTCATTAA
>CAZMWO010000697.1:0-2079 GCA_964569565.1 uncultured bacterium
TTCTGCCAGATAGACAGATCGTCTACCAGCACTCCAATGTAACTGTTCGTACGTGAGGGCCAGTAGGAAGGGCGCCCTTTTATTGCCAGCGCAGCATTGATACCGGCGATCAGCCCCTGGGCGGCGGCTTCTTCATATCCCGATGTTCCGTTGATCTGACCGGCGGTATACAAACCTTTCAGGGCGCGGCTTTCCATGGTTTTACGAATCAGTCCCGGAGCCAGTGCATCGTATTCAATGGCATATCCGTAACGCATTATTATTGCGTTTTCGAGCCCCTTTACGCTTCTAACGATTTCCTTCTGAGCCGCGGGGGGCATTCCGGTGGTGAGCCCCTGAAGATAGAGTTCCTGTGAATCCCAGCCCTCGGGTTCGACAAAAATCTGATGTCTGATCTGATCGGGAAATCGCATGATCTTGCGATCTATCGACGGGCAATGCTTGGGCCCGACATTAGTTATATTCTCGAGCATCAGGGGGCTTTCACTTAGATTGCGGCGCACAGCGGCAACCGATTCTTCATCGGTAAAAGCGAGAAAGCAGGATATCTGACGATCATACCGGCGCAGGCGGTTTTCCCAGAGGAACCCACCTGACTGAGGGTCACCCGGCAGTTCGCCAAGCTTTGAAAAATCTACCGAACTTTTGAGAATGCGCGGCGGCGTTGCCGTTTGCAGGCGCCGCAACGGCACCCCACATTTTTCAAGTGATTCTGAAAGGCCGACAGCCGGACTCTGATTCTGAGGGCCGCCCGGCCAGGTGGCCCGACCGAGAATGATGCGGCTGTTCAGATAGGTTCCTGAGGTCACGATGAGGCAATCGCAGACAAACTGCAGACCGGTTTCCAGGCGCACGCCAGCTACACGACCGTCTCTGACGACGATTTCTGTAACGTGCCCCTGTCTCAGTGTCAGCTTTGGCGTGCTGAAAAGCGTTTGCGTCATGCGCTGCCGGTACATGTATTTGTCGGCCTGAGCCCGGCGCGAGCGTACTGCCGGGCCTTTTGAAGTATTCAGCCACTTCATCTGCACACAGGTTTCATCGATACAGGCTGCCATCTCTCCGCCAAGAGCGCCAATTTCTCTGACGAGATGACCTTTGCCCGGGCCACCGATACTGGGGTTGCATGGCATCAAAGCAATGGTCGACAGGTTCATGGTCAACAGAAGGGTATCAGCTCCAAGTCGGGCGCTGGCAAGCGCGGCTTCGCAGCCGGCATGCCCGGCACCCACGACGATAACCTGATAATTTCTGACTTCTTTCATTTATTTTCCGATACAAAACCGCTCAAAAATCAGATCAAGCGTATTTACATCGACAGTCTCACCGTTCACCCGCCCGAGCTCGCGCACCGCCTCTTCAAGATCGATTGCAAGCATATCCTGATACATCTGGCCGGCTCCATCAGAAGCTCTTTTCAGAGCTGTCAGCGACTTTTCCAGAGCCGCCGACTGTTGGGCGCCAAGAAGAACAAGCTCTTCATACCCGCCAAGGCCGCTTCCCTCAATAATTCGGCGCAGTTCGGCAACCAGCTTATCGAGACCATACGCCTTAAGAGCTGATACGACAAGAGGGCTTCTACCGGCAAAAAACGATTCAGGTAGCTTCTGTTCAAGATCTGCCTTGTTCAGTACAACCATAAAAGGCTTGCCGGAACGCTCGAGTTCGCCGATTACCAGGCGATCATCAGCGTCGGGTGGCTCGGCCCCGTCAAAAACCCCGATGAGGGCAAAAGATTCATCAACAGCCCGACGGGTGCGCTCGATACCAATAGCTTCGATACGGTCTCCGGGCTGACGCAGGCCGGCGGTATCAACAAGCCTGATCGCATAATTTCCTATCATCAGATTTTCTTCGAGAGTATCGCGCGTAGTACCGGCAATATCGGTAACTATGGCGCGCTCTCGACCAAGCATATAGTTCATGAGGCTTGATTTTCCTGAATTCGGCCGCCCCAGCAGCGCAACTTTGAGCCCGCCGGCCACCATGCTGCCGCTGCGCGCATTTTCAGCGAATATCTGCAGTTCTGAAAGAATCTTTTTTAGATCTCTGGCGAGAATATGCTCATCTATCGCCTCT
>CAZMWO010000698.1:0-2073 GCA_964569565.1 uncultured bacterium
CATGTGGTTCACCTGGGACGACACGCGCAAATGGCTCAAACGAACATATCGACAGGCCTGCGAAATTTTGCCGATGGTCGTGCTCGGCATTTTCTTTTCGGGCTTTCTTGGTGGTACTTCGGCCCTGGTATCTACGTTTTCGGTGTTCTCAGATAACAGTATATTCAGTAACCTTGCTGCTTCGTTCATTGGCGCTATGCTGTATTTCGGTTCGATCGTCGGCGTCAATGTGGTAGACCTGTTCATGCGCTGGGGCATGCATCATGGTCCGGCGATGGCGCTGCTGCTGGCCGGTCCGTCGATCAGTCTGCCCAGTGTTCTGGCCTTGATGCCGATCATGGGCAAATACCGCACCGCAGTCTTCCTCGGTCTGGTTGTTATTTTTACAACAGTGGTCGGCCTGCTCTTCGGCACTTTTGGCAGTATGAGTTGATTTAAAGAAACCAGCTGGCAGCCTTAGGGTTATTCCCGATCACAAGGCTTACTGGTTTCTGGCTCAGAAGCAGCGTTGACTTTACGGCGGCGCAGGCGGCGCAGCAGCATGTCGCCGGCTTTGCCGGCTTCTTCGATTTTGAGAAGCGTTGAAACTGCTGTGATGGTGAGAGACCCGGCAATGAGCGCCAGGGTCAGAGTGATGGTTGCGTTGAGCATACTACCGGTGGCAACTGAATCAGAGAGAGTTGCAAGTAATGGTGCGAGGCGGATGAAGCTCTGCCACATGACGAGCCCGGCAAGCGATGTAGCCGCAAGGATTTTGAGCATAGCCGTGGTCAGGCCGAAGCGATTGAAGCTGCCGAGACGGTGTTGCAGTTTATAAAAGAGAATGCCGGCATTGACCATGGCGCCGATACTGGTACCCAGCGCAAGCCCCCAGTATCCAAGCGGTTTTATCAGAGCCAGGTTGAGAATTATGTTGACAGCTACGGCGCTGATACTTGCTATTACCGGGGTTTTTGTTTCGTCGAGAGTGTAAAATGCCGGACCCATTACCTTGATCAGCGAAAAGAACAGCAGGCCACCGGCATAGGCTCTCAGCGCTATTGCAGTTGCCAGTGTGTCTTCAGGAGTGAAGCGGCCGTGCTGAAACAGAACGCGTACTGCCGGTTCGGCCAGCGCCAGTATGGCGAAGCAGGCGAAGAGGTTGATGAAAGAAGATAGTCTGATTGAAGAAGCCAGTGTCTGCGACATGGCATCACGGTCGTTGCTGGCAGCCTGCCGCGAGATGACCGGCAGAGTGGCCTGAGCGACGGCTACGCCGAAAAGGCCGAGCGGTAACTGCATGACGCGAAATGAGTAGCTGAGCCAGCTTACCGCACCATCACCCTGCGAAGTGGCAAGTATCGTGCTGATGGCGATGTTTACCTGAGTGGCGGCCAGGCCAATGGTGCCGGGAATGATCAGTTTGATGATACGCTGAATCCCTGGATCCTGAAAATTCAGAACCCAGCGGAACTTGTAGCCATGCCGAAACAACGCGGGCAGTTGCACGGCAAACTGAATCAGGCCGCCGAGCATGGCGCCGATAGCCATGCCGGTAATTGCAGGGTAATCGTAGCTTTTAGCTATCGGGCAGATCAGCCAGCCGGACGCGATCATGCTGAGATTGAGGAATACCGGGGCAATCGCCGGTATAAAGAATTCGCCGAGTGAGTTGAGCATGCCCATGGTGATAGCTGCCCACGAAATCGCCAGTAGAAACGGAAACATGATGCGGGTCATGGTCACGGTGGCCTCGAATTTTTCGGGGTTGCTGGTGAATTCGGGTGCCAGCGTGCTGACAATAAGAGGGCTGAAGGCGATGCCAAGCAGAGTCAGAATGCCGACGACGATAAAGATGGCGCAGAACGTCAGATTCGTCAGTTTAAAGGCTTTCTGGCGGCCTTCCTTTTCAAGAATGCTGTTGAAAGTTGGCACAAATGCAGCACTCATGGCCCCTTCGGCAAAGAGGTCACGCAGCAGGTTCGGTATGCGAAAAGCGACGTTGAAGGCGTCGGTCCAGATGCCGGCACCGAACAGGTAGGCGAAGGTCTGTTCGCGCACCAGGCCTGCGATTCGGCTGAAAAAGGTGGCAAC
>CAZMWO010000699.1:0-697 GCA_964569565.1 uncultured bacterium
CGTTCTTGCCCTGGTGACAGTGGGCGGGGTGTAGTCGGCCATCGAGTAGATCTCGTAGCCGGATGAGTCGAAATTCTGCGCCGCTCCGATTGCCGGTTGCAGCACCAGCACCAGCAGCAACAGTGCAAATGCGCGCTGCTTTATGACTGAAATAATGTTATTACAGGCTCTTAACAAAGGTGTTCAACCTCTCGGCATGCGGAAATGGTTCTGATCCTTCGCTCAAACTGGCAAGAATCCTGTTGGCTTCGCTTCGATGAGTGCGGTTGCTCCGGTTCAGATAGAGCAAAACCAGAACCTGGGCCTGATAAAATTCGTGTTCGCGGCGATTCGCATCGATCTGGGTCACTGCCTGAAATTCAGCAAGAGCCTTGTTAAGCTCACCCGAAAAGAGATACACCAGCCCGAGATTAGAGTGGGCATCGGCATCGACAGGGTCTATTTCGAGCATTCTCTGCCAGATCAACTCTGCCCGTGGCAGTATGTTGAGTTCAGAGTCCGGTTTGAACCGACCTCTGATCAGTTTCCATTGTTCAACAGCTTTTTCGGCCTGACCACCAAGCCAGTAGAGATTGCCAAGAGCAAGATGTGCCAGCGGTTCGCGCGGATTCTGCACGGTAGCCTGGGCGTAGGCATCGAAAGCTGATTTAAAATTGCCCTGAATTGTATGGATAAATCCAAGGTTCAAAAGAACTTC
>CAZMWO010000699.1:730-2067 GCA_964569565.1 uncultured bacterium
GGGAGACATGCTGCGTGCTTTTTCCAGTTCGGCAATGGCCTCTTTGGCAAAGCCTTTTTCGGCAAGCGTCAGAGCCGACCGGATTATGTCGTCAGCCTTGTCTGCCGGTCGGGAGGGCGCTTTTTCAGTCGCTTTCAGAGAATATTTCTGGACTTTCATTTCGGGAGGCAGCGAGTATTTGTTGCTGTGCTCACCAAATCCCTGCAGCCTTCTGACCATCCACTGTTTTTCGCGGCTGGTCATTGTCTGCGCGGTAACCTCCCGACGCAGAGGCGCTACCGGGGTCGGGGTCGAAATTTTGCCGAATTTTTCGAGCTGGTTCAGCACCCAGGCCTTGTCATCGATGGTCATGGTATTTCTGCCATACTCTGAAGCCGCTGCTGCATCTGCGGCAACCGGTCTGAGACTCTTCGCTTCTTCATCATCGCCGCGTGCTTTTTTAACCATCTGCTCTTTCACTTCAAGCGCGTCCTCTACCGATGGAAACTGCGCCGGCGCCATCATTCTGGTGACTTCCCAGATCTTTTTGCGGGCGTGGCGGCGAATAGAAGAATCGGCCGGAGCTTTTGCATACAGGGTCTCATAAATGTCGCGTGCTGGTCTGAGCCGGTTCAGTCTTATTCTGGCCATGCCCAGCAACGCCATACTTTTGAAATAGTCAGTCTTCAGGCGCAATGCGGCCAGCGCATGGCTTTCGGCTGATTCGAACTTCTGTTCTTCATAGGCAATGAGCCCCAGATAATAGCGGGGTTCTGCATCTTTTTCGTTCAGGGCCTGTGCCCTGGTAAAATATTCGCGTGCTCGCGCCGGTCGGCCGAGCTTGTGGTGCATTTTGCCGATATTCAACTGCAATGCAAAATTATCGGGGTTCAGCTTTTCGGCCCGCTCCCACGAACTGAGCGCCGGAACGTTCAGGCCGGAAGCGGCATACATTTCGCCGAGTTCAAAGTGAGGCTCAAAGCGCTCAGGAGCGAGGCGCTGGCATTCAAGGTATTTTTCTTTGGCGCGGGTCACCAGGCCTTTGGCGCGGTATTCAGCCGCCTCAGCCATCAGGCGCTCGATCGGAGCAGGAGATTTGATTTGCGGCACCGGCAACTCGTCATTGCGCTCATGCGCAAGCTTCAGACGCGCATGCAGATCGGTTACGACCCTTCCCAGAACCGACTTGCCGTCCAGTTTACTGCGCAGTGCTTCCAGTGTCGTAATAGCTTCTTCGGCCTGATTTACTCTGGTAAGACTGATTGCCTTGAACAGCATTGCCTTGTGGTGTGAGGGATCTATCGCAAGAACACTGTTGAACGAGTCAAGAGCTGCACTGAAATTTTGCGCTATGTAGC
>CAZMWO010000700.1:0-258 GCA_964569565.1 uncultured bacterium
CGCAATACCGTGATCTGTGGATTCTCTCTGAAAATTTCGCGTTCGCGCTCGGGGTCGAGGTGCAGCACCGCCTGCCACTGCCCGTTTACTATCGTCTGAGTTACCGGCATGTTGTCGATGCTCTGGCGGTCATCAGCAGCTGTCCAGAGACTGAGGCCGACAAGAATTTCAGATGCGCCGGCACTGCTTAGAAACGGCTGACCCAGTGCATCATCGATAACTCCCATATAACAGGCTACCCGGCCGAGACCGTGCTGC
>CAZMWO010000700.1:268-2067 GCA_964569565.1 uncultured bacterium
TAGCGCCTAAGTTCAACCAAAAGGGCTTTGCAGTATTCCTCCGCCTTATCTTCCGGTATGCCGGACAGGTTTCGTACAGCTCTGTGTGGGTGCCTACTGCTGCCAGCCGGCAATCATCGGTGCGTTGTTTTCATCGGTTGTTTTCATGGCGATCTGTGCTTCCGGGCGGGCATAGCAAAGATTGTAGGCACCCACGCGCGAGCTTAAAGGCAGAGGCTTTCCGGTAAAGGCGGCCAGAGCATCGGTCGTCTCGACCCCGGTCGGCTCATCGAGAAAGGTGCTGCGCGCAGCGACAAAGGTGTCCTGCGTGAAAAGGCGGGGCAGTTCACCCGGATCGTTGGTAAAAAAGATACGCCCTTTGCCCTCGGCTGCGATCTTCTTGAGCAGGTTGGCATCAGAATCAGTTTCACGGCCGAGACCGATGACGCTGCAGGTAATGCCGGCCTTTCCAGCCTTGTCGAGCAGCACCCAGTATTGGCCGGGCTGTTCCGAATCAGTAGCATCGGCAAAAAGAATGATGTGTCTGGCTTTTGCCTTCGACTGCAGCAGCATTTCGCAGGCCTTGCTCAGGCCGGCTTCGACAAAAATCCCACCGCCCATAGACTCGACGCGCAACACCTTGTTACGCACTGCGGCCTTGTTGGTAAGCGGTTGCAGGTCAGTTATAACATGCGGTTCAGTGTCAACCGCGAGCAGACCGAATTCATCGAGAGGTGACAGCAGGTCTATGGTATTGGCCGCCGCGATATTGGCGAGATCCATCTTGGTGCGATCGCCCTGAGCCGGCGCCGCCATACTGCCGGAACGGTCAAGCACCAGCACCAGCGCCAGCGCCAGCTTGCGATGTTCGGAACGCAGCTCGAGTGAAACCGGTAAAATCGGCTCGAGCACCGACTGATAATAACCGCCATTGCCATAAGAATTACGGCCGCCAGTAAGCAGCAGACCACCGCCGAGATGGCGCACCCATGCCGACAACACCTGCATGCCATGCAGACCCAGCCGGTTGGCCGAAACATTCTCGATGATTACCGCCGAGTAGCCGGCAAGGTATTCAAGACTCCAGCTGATATCAATCGGGTTAACCACTTCGACGCGCTGGTTCTGGCTTTTAAGAAGCCGGGCCAGCGGAGTATCAGGATTCTCGCTTACCAGCAGCATCAGCATACGGCCACGCACTTCGGCGAGAGCAGCCGCCACATTGTTTTCGGGCACGGGATCTTTGCCATGACTGCCGGCAACCCGCAACTGGTATTTGAGCACAGAAGCTTCTCCGGCACTGTGCCGGAAGGTGACGCTGTTGTTGCCACGCCGCAGCTGCCGGCTTACACTGGCGATAGTCTGCCCGGCGCAGAGCAGTTCGATGGTGACGCTCTGCTCTACCGGCGCATGAATTTCGGCGGCAATCATGAAGTTTTCGCCGGGCTCAAGCAGCCCGGGCAATTCGAAACGGCTCACCGCCAGATCGTTTACCGTATCACGGCTGAGCAGGCGATAATCGACCGGCACGCCGCGCGCGGCCGCCTTGAATGCTGCAGGAACCGGGTCCTTGCCACTCCACAGCCCGTCAGACAAGATGATAAGACGTGCTGCCAGATCGCCCGGAACCAGAGACAACGCCCTTTCAATCGCTTCACTCAAATTTGAGGCCTCGGGGTTGATGGTCGAACTGAAGCCTGAAAAAGAGCCGCGGCCGGGCGGCATGTCTACCCTGACTTCATCCGCGAAAGATAAAACGCCGAGCCTGGCGTTGCCGGGCATCTGATGACGAAGCAGCGACAGGGTTTCGGAAATGCGTG
>CAZMWO010000701.1:0-379 GCA_964569565.1 uncultured bacterium
GCAATACAATTCAGGCAACTTTCAGAAGGCCATCACCTACTGGAACACCGTGCGTGAAAAACGCAGCGAAGATGCCGACATCTGCGAAAAAATCGGTAACGCCTACTGCGGACTCGAAGACTTTGCCGAAGCCGCCAAGTTCTGGAACCGCGCGATTTCTTACGTCAGCGACGACCCGCAGCTGCACAACAAGCTCGGCATCGCCTACTCAAAGCTCAACAAGACCCAGGAAGCCATCTTTCAGTGGCAGAAAGCGATTGAGATCGATTCAGACCATTTTGAGGCACACCACAACCTCGGTATCGCCTTTTACAACCTGCAGAGGTTTGACGACGCCCTCGCCGAATGGGAAAAGTCGAAGGCTCTGAATCCTACCGAT
>CAZMWO010000701.1:389-2066 GCA_964569565.1 uncultured bacterium
GCAGAAGCGTAAACTCGACAACGCTATTTCCAGCTGGAAAAAGACGATCGAACTAGACCCCAACAACCCCAACACCCACTTTGTGCTGGGCAATGCCTACGACGAAAAAGGCCTCATCGACGACGCCATTCTTTCGTGGCGCAAGGTTGTCGAACTGGCACCTAATGACGTCGATGCACATAATAACCTGGGTATCGCCTATTTTCAGAAGAACATGTTCGATCAGGCCATCTCAGAATGGGAAGACGCGATCAGAATCACGCCTGAGAACGGCGAGCTCTACAACAAGCTCGGCATCGCCTACATCAAGCTCGAGTTGTTCGACAAGGCGGTCGAATGCTGGGAAAAAGCGCTTAAATACAAGCCTGAAGACGCCGACATTCTCTCGAATCTGGCTACTGCCTATCACAACCGCGAAATGTATGACAAGGCCATCGAAATCTGGAAAAGGGTCATCAAATACAACCCGCAGGATTCAGAGGCCCGCAACAAACTGGGCATCGCCTATTACAACAAGGGCATGTACGACCAGGCCATCGACCTCTGGAAGAAAGCCATCGAACTCAACCCCAAAGATGCCGCCGCCTACTACAATATTGGCACTGAAGAGTTCGAGAAAGGCCGCATAAACGAAGCGATCAGTGCTTACATGAAAGTGCTCGAAATCGACCCGAAGTTCATACAGGTTTATTACAACCTCGCGGTCATCTATGCCCGCAAGCGTCAGTTCAGAGATGCCGTCGATGCCGCCCGCCGCTTCCTTGGTCACACTCCGACCGGCGTCGAAGCCGACAATCTCAAGACCCTCATCGATCAGTGCGAAAAAGAAATGGAACAGGAAATCGAGATTTAATCGAGGTTTTTCCAGTCCATGTGAATATATTCAGAACCGTTATCGGCAACCTCGGCGATCAGGTTATCGCCTGGTTGCCAGACGGTTTGGCCAGCGAGGCGATAAAAGCATTTGCCCTCAAACATGCGTGCTAACGGCATTTTGACCGTTGCCACGTATTCATCATCAGAGATTTTCTCCATCGGCAAAGCCCTGCGGCCTTCAGTGCTCCAGTCGCCGATTTCGGGAAAGTTGCCGGTAAAGTAGACTTTCGCTTTTTCTGGCAGATAGGAAGCCTTGAGTTTTAGCGTAACCATGCGGCTCCCCCAGGCTTTTTCGCTGAAAAAACGCCGCTGCCAGTGCCGAAAAACCTTTTCGTAGTGACCGGCCTGAACATCTGCCATGAATACCGCAAAGCTCTTGCCGGCAAGCGAGGTCTGCAGGCGACCCTGGCGAACAATCGCGCGCGCCGGCCCGATTTTTGAATCCAGAACTTTTGGCAACCCGTCTGCATACAGCTCAAAATCTATCTGACGGAGGCTGTCGTCGTTATTAAAAACAACGACAGCCATCTGATCCGGCATCAGCCGGGCAAAAGCATAGACGCCGGCATCGGCATACAGATTGCACTGCAGGCCCCGCCGCAGGGCCGGGCTGCTTTTACGCAGGGCGATAAGCTCGCGGGTAAACCCGAAAAGGTCACTGTCGGTTGCAAACTCCATCGAACGCCGGTTCTCGGGCTCCGGTTCATGTGCGCCGGCCAGCCCCTGTTCATTACCATAGTTCAACGTGGGAATGCCGCGCGCAGTAAGAATAAGAGCCAGTGCCAGGCGATACTTGCGTTC
>CAZMWO010000702.1:0-2065 GCA_964569565.1 uncultured bacterium
AAGCGACGACCATATCGTCTGGAAAAAAGACGTCACCATCTGTATCACCAATATTCTCATGGCTGTCGAAGCCGAAGGCGAAACCCGCGAGCTTCTCAAAGAAGCAAAAAACATGTATAACGGCCCGATTTTTGCCATCAACGCCCAGGAAGGCAAATTTCTCATCAAAGCTGATCCCAACCCGGAAAAAGCGGTAGAAGAACTTGGCAAATTCGATTTCTGCTTCAAGTTGAGTCCTTATCACGTAATCAACACATATCTTGCCATTCTGGTAGCTCAGGTTACCGCCCAGAATCTCAACAGCCTGCTCAAGAAGGGCGAAGAGCACATGGAAGCCTTTATCGCCGCGGCTTTGCGCGACAACCCGAACTGGAAAAAAGACAGCCTTACCAGCAAAAAGCCGCTTCTTATCATTCCAATCGGCGCGGCCGGCTGCGGAAAATCAACGTTTTACCAGGAACTCGGCAATGTCGTTAACGCTTCCTGCGACAATATCCGCTACATGCTTTTCAAGGACTTTGGCCCCTGTTTCGCCCCCTGGGAAAGCACTCTGGCATGGTTCGTCGTCAACCGCCTGACCGATGTCTACCTCGGCCGCGGCTACAATGTCTTCTACAACGGCGTTAATACTGACCTCGAATACAGATCGCCGATCACCATGGAAAACCCTGACCCGCTCTATGCCGGCATTCCATACAATATGAAGCTGGTATATTTCGAGCCCACCGTAAGCCTCACTGCTGATGAAGTAAATCAACTCAAGTCCATAAATCTCTGGGCAAACCCTCTGGATAAGGTTGATCGCAGCAGTTTGAGCAAAAATGTTGTCAAAATTCTCGACCTCATTCAGCGAAACACCGAGCGAACCATGGAGCGCACAAAGGCGATTCGCGAGGGAAAAGCCGAGCAGGATCCGTTCGACATTCTTTACCCGGTGCCGCCGGCGATTGTTAAAATGTTCATGGAACAGTCCTTTTCGAAGCCGGAAGGCCCGAAAGTGGTCGTTGTGCCGCGCAAAGAAATTCCTGATGCCGCCGCGCGCGCCGCGTTCTATCGCGAGTATGCTGAAAAGGCTCTTAAGCAATAATAATGTTTGCCCGATAACGATGAAAAGGCCCTGAACTTGCGGTTCAGGGCCTTTTGTAACTGACAGGTAGTTTTAACTTCCGTTATCCTGTTTGCGTTTTCTTTTGATCAGTCGCATTTTTTGGCGAACCTGCTCGATGGCTTCTCTAATTTGATCGGTTGTGCCTTCCCAGGTCAGAATGACTGCTCTGCCTTCCTGAACATTGGAGAAGCCTTCGAGCAGCGGCATCACCTTGTCAAAATCGGTAAAACGCAGTTTGAACATGGCTTTCATGCCTTCAACCGCCTGTTGATAGAGCCTGGCTTTTTCGCTGTCGGTTGTCTGAAATTCGTAACGACCTCGAACTGCTTTGTCAAGACAGGTCCAGCGCGCGAAAGCTTCACGGCTGTGCCGCAGGACCGGACAGAAAGTGGACATCTGATAAGAGGCCGGAACATCGAGCGCTCGCGAAACGAACAGGATCCCGGGAGTAAGGCCTTTAAAAAGAGGGCTTTGTGCGTTCATTGCCGGGCGTTTTCCGTCGAGAACCGCAAGCGCATTTTCAATATGGCCAAGATCGATTCCGATGAGAATCTGCCGGTCATTGATGAAACAACCGGACAATGTTTTATGTTTGCGGCCGCACCGCATATCCCAGCTGTAAACCGTTCGGTTGCCAAGAACAGTTTCTGTGCGTTTCGGAAACTTCTGGGCAAAGATGGCATGCAGGTTGTCTTTGGGCAGGTCATTTCTGAATTTAAGCAGAACCACGCCGAAGTCACCTTCATACTGCGTGGCATACATGGTGGCGCTGAGAAACTCGCCCATGAGCTGCATGCCGACTTTGTAGCAAAGCTGAGCAAATACACTTCTGCCTCTCTGTTTCTCTGACGCGGACTTGTGCAGTTCTTTTATCAGAGGCAACTGCATGATGGCTTCCATGTCGGTATGGCCATACCAGACGGCATTGGCATCTATATCAGCCGGAACTACCGGCCC
>CAZMWO010000703.1:0-2061 GCA_964569565.1 uncultured bacterium
GGCTTCTGCATGATCTCCTGCACTGGCGCGCCAGAAATGTGCATAAGCGAGCATGGCGCGTGCTTCGGCCGTGGTGACCCCGATTGACCGATGCTTGATGGCCAGGGTCTTGGTTTGATCGTTAAGCTCCATTCCCTTAAGAATATTTATGGCTTCTGTCATCCGGCTGTGACTTCCCTGTTGAATCAGGCCAAGGGCATAGCCGAGCAGCGATTCGAGAAGATCGCCTGCCTGAATGAAGTCTGACATGCCTGAAAGCGTGTCGTAATATTTGACCCGAGACCAGCCGCGCCCGTTATAAGCCTGTCGGCGCTGGTCAACCGTGGCGCGACTGTCGTTGAGAGCGTCTTCGAAATAGAGCATGGCGCCGCCCCAGTTGCCTGAATCCATGGCGCTCCAGCCTCTGTCGAGTTTCTGGGTGACCGTGATGTCGGTGTCGGTTCCGGTGCCTGTTCCTGTGCCGGTTCCGGTCCCCGTTCCAGTACCAGTGCCGGTTCCGGTTCCGATAATGATTACCGGGCCGGCGGGATTCTCGCCGGGCAGAGTCTGGCGGCCGGTGCCACCGCCACCGCCGCCGCAGCCGATAACCAGGCTGACGCCGATGATGAACATTACGAATGCAGTTCTAACAAGGTTTTTCGTGGTAAGTTTAAGCATATTTTACCTCAGCACTGCAAGTTTGAAGTTGCGTTTGGTTTTTATCGACGGATCGTCAGGGTCACGCACTACGATGCGGGCAAAGTAGACGCCGTTGGCGACCTGTTTGCCTGCACTGTTGCACAGATCCC
The DNA here is from genome assembly GCA_964569565.1 of uncultured bacterium. Taxonomy (GTDB): domain Bacteria; phylum Muiribacteriota; class Ozemobacteria; order Ozemobacterales; family Ozemobacteraceae; genus Rifleibacterium. Next base: position 789 of record CAZMWO010000703.1, read on the forward strand.
ATGGGATATCGTAGAGATAACGCTGACTGGCGCCCCAACTTTCCTTGACGGCCCTGATGTTGTCGAGGTTGCCAACTTTGTGGCCGGCCACATCATAGATGCTTACTGTTACCAGATCACTGGTAAGATCGGGCCGGTTCGCGCTGATTCTGATAAACATCCGCCGGCTGGCCGGGTTCGGGTATTGCATGATCTGACTGATGCTCAAGGGCAGCACAACCTGGAACCTGGTGGCGCCAAGCAGACCGGTGTTGCCGGTGCGGTCGGCGGCCTTGATTTCGAGGTCGTGGTTGCCGGCTACCAGATCGGCGATCGGGGTGAACACGAAGTTGCCATTGGCATCGATCTGTACCGGCTGACCGGCTCCGTTGTCTATGCGTGCGATGACTGTTTTCGGGTCGATGCCGGAACCGGCTTCTTCGATACGTCCTCTGAATTCAGGTCTGGCGGTGCGGAAAGGTTCACTCAGTTCCATTTCGGCGGCGAGATTCAATCTCGGCGCGGCAATGTCGCGCATTACCGCGAAGATCTGCGGTGAGCCGGTGCGGGCAGCGAAGGCCCCTTCCTTGTCGCGACTGGCGGTTACGAAGTTCCAGTTGTCGCCAACCTGGTTGAACAGCGCTATGCCGGTGGTCGAGGTAGCTTCGCCGCTGGTAAGGCTGACTCCGAAGCCATCTTTGACTTTTGCCTTGAGAATGCCGATTTCGTAAGCGTCAGAAACCGGAACCAGCTCGCTATGGTTCGGCAATACTGTTTCGGTCGCCAGACTGCCGCGCAGTGAGCCCATGGCAGCTCTGAACTGATGCTGCAGGGCGGTTCTGATCGCGCCACCGGTGGCTTCTGATTTTTCGAGCTCATGTTTGAGAATTTTTACGGTAGCATCAGAATTCAGGCTCTGTTCGCTGAAGTCGAGGGCCATCATACTGTCGGCCGAAAGAACGGTTGAGGCTCTGACCGAGGAGACATAGGCGACTGCGAATGAGGTGGTTCCGTAGCCGACGTTGTCGGCCAGGTCTCTGGCTTCGGCCTGAAGGGTGCCGTTGCCGTTGTATGAAGGATTGAGGCTGACACCGAGCATGTAGACGGTATTGCTGCCGCCTGTCTGCATGGTGGCGGTGACGACGCCCGGCGCCCCGCTCTGGCTGACAGTGAGTGCCGGCGGTGATTTCAGGGCTTCGTTGCTGGTTACGACTACAATGATGTCGTTTTCATTGGCCGGGTTCGAGAAGGCCGATACGGTAAGGGTCGGAGGTGTGCGATCCTGGCCCTTGAA
>CAZMWO010000704.1:0-1769 GCA_964569565.1 uncultured bacterium
CTTTTTACAATCCGCAGACCCGACAGGTGATTCTTGAAGATGTCAACCCGCACGGAGGCAAAATCTACCTGACCGGCCGCATTTCAAGCACTGGCAACGGCCGGATCATTTCTGCCGATGGCTCTGCCAATATAAATATCACTAATGCGACAGACCGTGCTGTAACTGCCGGCAAAGTTAATGTTGGCGATGTAAAGGGAGTCATAAGCATTACTGATACCGCCAAAATGACAACTACTGAATTCAGGCGTGACAGCACGACGACCTATACAATAGGGTCAACAGCTAAAACAGTGACTGGGCCTTCGAGTGCTTATTCACCTCAGGCCGGCCTCAATTACAACTGGTCAACCGGATTTGATCAGACAACCTACAGAGACTATTATCACTCGGTCGGATTCTCATGGTGGGGTGGCTATACCTGGAATTCAGGTAATATAACCTCTATCGAAGATTCGATTACGCCGCTGAGCAGCAGCGACGGCACACCTAATTCCAAGCTTCCTGGTACTTATATTGGTCCGGTTGCGGGTGCTGTGGGCGACTACTCAGTCTTTTTCAAGAACCAGGTTGGCTATTCTTATTCCTGGTATGATAACTGGATTACCTACGACAACTGGACCCATTTCAGTGGTGATGAACATTATCGTTGGGGCCGGAGTTTCGGTAATACCATGACGTTCCAGCATACGCTGAATGCATCACAGAATATCGGAATCGGCTTTATCGGCTCAACGACCGGCGGCTCGATCAATGTGAGTTCGGTCAAGGATTTGAATCTTACCGGAAACGTCACCGGTGTTGCCAATACGGCGATCAACCTTACCAGCACTGCCGGAGCCATCGAGCAGATTGGTGGAACGATTATCGGAGATAACCTCTGGTTGTCAAGCCACAATGGCATAGGCAACAAGGGATCTATCTATCATCGGGTGCTCGGCGATCAAGGTGTTGTCAGATCGTTTGTCAATAACAGAGGGAACATTGATATCCTTTCGTCGGCTTCTATTGGTAAGCAGGGAAATATCGCACTGACCGCCATCACCAATTCAGGTAATGTCAAGGTCGTGGCAGACGGTTCGATATTGCAGACTGCCGGCGCCGAAGGTGTCAGAGCCCACAGAATAGATCTTGAAAGCAAAAATGGCACGATAGGACAGGCCGGACTCGCTTTACAGGTTCAGGGCGGTCAGGCTCCAGTCATAGTAGGTGACACCATGTCGGCCAGTGTAAACGCAAAAGCCCGTGGTGACATTTATATGACTCAGGTTGCCGGTGATATGCGCCTTGGCCGGGTCGAATCGGTTACCGGTGATGTTGCGCTTACAGTAACTAACGGCAGTTTCGACAATGTGTTGCCGGTTACCGAAGATACCGGAAGCCGCAGCGGTGATGACCTGGTGGCAAAGTGGATTGCCATGGGCCTGATAAATGCCGATGGCAGCGATAATGGCGCCGCGGTAAAAGCTCGTGCCATGGCCGATTATGAAAATGGCGTTAAAACAGAATTTGCCAACTATGCAGCGCAGAAGGCCATTTATGATGCGAACCCGACAATGGATAAAACCACTGCCTACAATACCCTTGACAGCAAATATGCCGTGTATGCAACTGCCGATGCCTTCCTTAGCGCAAAGGCTGCAGACAGCAGCAGCGATTATTACAAGATTTCCCACGAACTTTATGGCTGGTCAAAAGACAGCCTGCTTTATGCCCTGCAGAAGTCGATTATCAACCCGACATCAGGTTCATCGCAGACTCTTGTCCGC
>CAZMWO010000704.1:1779-2055 GCA_964569565.1 uncultured bacterium
GCCCGGCCAATGTTAAGGGAAAGAATATTACGCTGACAGCTCTGAATGGCGGTATTGGTAAGGACGAAGCCGCCGAAGTCGTCAGTATCGTCAATATTGGCAGTAATCTCGATGCCTTGAAGAAACTTGCCGCAGCTGAAGCATCTGACGTGACCTGGGATGAAGCCGGGGGCATTGCGACGATCAGAAGGACAACTGCCATTGGTATCGAAATGACAGATGCCAACGGAGCCCTTAACGCGACCGCGAAAAACAATATTTACCTGGCCGCCGCGA
>CAZMWO010000705.1:0-2049 GCA_964569565.1 uncultured bacterium
TACAACATATCGATCAAAGATGAGCTTACCGGGATGTATTCGTTCAGATTCTTCCGCCAGCGCCTGCAGGAAGAAATGAGCCGGGCTTTTCGCTTTGACACACCATTGAGCATTGTCATGTTCGATATCGATTATTTTAAGAAGTTTAACGACAACTATGGCCATCTCGCCGGCAATCTGGTTTTGCGTGAGTTTGCCAGAATCCTTAACGAATCTGTGCGTTTTGGCATCGATGTGGCGGCCCGTTTCGGCGGCGAAGAATTCGCTCTGATACTGCCAGGTACCAATGAGAACGGCGCAAAATGCGTGAGCGAAAGAATCCGGAAAGTGGTAGAAGAATCACCTTTTGATTTTAACGGACAGATTCTCAAGGTAACTGTAAGCGGCGGAGTCAGGCAGCTCGATTCTGGTATGATGCTCGATGACTTTGTCAAAGAGGCCGACCGCGCCCTTTATGCTGCCAAAGAAGGCGGTCGTAATCGAATTACCTGCTGTTCGGCACTTTAGCCCCCTAACCTTACCAGACCAGACCGGTCGAACAATGACAGACAACAAACTATTGACTATGAAGTGGTCAGACCTTATTATAGCGACATGAATCTATCAGATCTGACTTCAGCTGAAATAAGCGCGCTCAACCGTGAGACAACCGTGGTGGTTGTACCATTGGCTTCAGTTGAGCAGCACGGGCCACATCTTCCGGTCGGCACCAAGAGTTTTCTTGGCGAATCGATTGCGTTTGCTGCTGCAGCCCGCCTGCGCAGCGAACAACTTGAGTGTCTGATCACACCGACACTTCCATTCATGCCCTGCCAGAGCAGTTCGGGCTTTCCGGCCAGTTTTGCCATGGGCGCCCGCACCTATTCTGACGCACTTTATGAAATCGGCAGCGCGTTCAGCCGTGATGGATTCCGATATCTGTATTTCGTTAATCTGTCGCTGTCGCCCGACGCTATCAAAGCGGTCAGTGTGGCTGTTGAAGATCTGAATACTCTTCGTGACTTTCGTGCCTTCGACCCGATGCCGCTCTGGAACTATTCGCCCAACGAAGCTATCGAAGCATATCTGCGCGAGCATAACATCGATCCGGCCAGCGAAATTCACGCTGATATCAAAGATACCAGTGCCACACTCCACCTTGACCCTGAACTGGTCCGCACCGGATTATTGCCCGAGATGGCTCCCTGCCTGATCAATTCATCCTGGGAAGTGTTGAAAGGCAATTTCTCGTTTCAGGAAATGGGCAGCAAAGCAGGTTATCTCGGCTCGCCCGCCCTGGCCGACCCCGAACTGGGCCGCATATACATAGCCGAAGCTGCTTATGCCCTTGCCGAGGCGATAAACTTCACGCTGGAAGGCAACGAACTGCCTGAGTTACCTCTGCAGATCAGAATGCTGCTGAAGATGGTCGATCTCGACGAGATGTGACGATAACATTTTCCATCAGCCAAACATGTTATGTAAACCGCGGAACAGTACGCAGCTGATAATGCAAAAAAAGTCAATTTGCCAGTAGAAATATTTGAAGTTTCGTGATAGAATAAATATTCCCACGATATCTTGCCCTTATCTGTTACGCGGTTTAACCTCGAAAACCTTGATTACACTCAAACCTGGGAGTAAAGAACAAATGTACGCGATTATCGAACTCGGTGGAAAGCAGTATAATGTCGAGAAAGGCACCCGCCTGCGCTGCGAAAAACTCGACCAGCAGCCCAATGAAACCTTTGCTATCGACAAGGTTCTCATGGTCAAAAACGGCGAAAACGTCAAGATCGGCAACCCCTACGTCAGCGGCGCTGAAGTAAAGGTCAAAGTTGTCGGTCATGCCCGCGCCAAGAAAATTGTTGTGTTCAAATACAAGAGCAAAAGCAATTATCGCCGCAAATCCGGACATCGCCAGCACTTCACTTCGATTCTTATCGAAGACATCAAGTGCTGAATGATTCTCGTCGACTTCACTGAAGACGACAAGGGTGTCAGCCTCAAGGTCAGTGGCCATTCAAGCCAGGCCGACAAAGGAAACGACATCGTCTGTGCAGCTGTCTC
>CAZMWO010000706.1:0-2041 GCA_964569565.1 uncultured bacterium
GGCCCGGCCGTCGTCGAAGCCGCGTCGAAATCACGCAAAAAATATGTCGCCGCCGGCCCCGGCAACCCGCCGGCCGTCGTCGATGAAACCGCCGATCTCAAAAAAGCTGCGCGTGACATAGTTTCTGGCGCAAGCCTCGACAACAATGTGCTTTGCATTGCCGAAAAAGAAATCATCGTCGTCGAGTCGGTCGCTGACGAGCTCAAGAAGCACCTGCGCAACAGCGGCGCCTACGAAGCTTCACCTCGCGAAATAGCCCAGCTCGAAAAAGTCTGCCTCGATGCCAAGGGAATGCCCAATCGCAAGCTGGTCGGGCGAAACGCCTCGGTCATCATGCAGGAAATCGGCGTCAACATTCCACCCGAAACCCGCATTGTACTCTGCGAAACAGCTCCCGATCATCCTTTTGTTGTAGAAGAGCTGCTGATGCCCGTTATTCCACTGGTCAGAGTGCGCGACGTTCACGCCGCCATCGACCTCGCGGTCAAGGTTGAGCATGGTAACCGCCACACAGCTACCATGCACAGCAAGAACATCGACAATCTGCACAAGATGGCACGCATGTGTGACTGCAGTATCTTCGTCAAGAACGGGCCAAGCTACGCCGGACTCGGTCTCGGCGGCGAAGGCACCACAACCATGACTATCGCTTCGCCGACCGGCGAAGGCATCACCACAGCGCGCTCGTTTACCCGTCTGCGCCGCTGCGTGATCGTCGATTCGTTCAGAATCGTCTAAAAAAACAGGTTATAAATGGCAAACGTTGATTTTTCACAACTGGGCCTGACCGGATGCGGCGGTGCCGGGTTTCCGACACATATCAAGCTGGCTGCCCGCAACGTCGAAGCGGTTATCGTCAATGCCGCCGAATGCGAGCCTCTGCTTCATAAAGATAAAGAGATCATGCGCCATTGCAGCGAAGATTTCTTCAAAGGCCTGACCAGAGTTCTCGATGTAACCGGCGCTAAAACCGGTTACATCGGCATGAAAAAGAAGTATGCCGACCTGCTTGCCTGGCTCTCGAAAAATCTGCCTGATCCGCGCATCAAGATGCTGCCGCTTGGCGATTTCTACCCGGCCGGTGATGAATACGAACTGGTCTACGAAGCCACCGGCCGCCTGATCCCTCATGGCGGCATTCCGCTCAACATCGGCTGTGTCGTCATGAACGTCGAAACTCTGCTCAACATCGGCCGCAACAAGCCTTTCATCAGCAAGTTTCTGACAATTGCCGGCAAAGTGCCCCACCCCTGCACCATCGAAGTGCCCATTGGCATCACTGTGCGCGAGGCTCTCGAACTGGGCGGACTCAAAAAAATCGACGGACTGAAAGTAATTGACGGCGGCCCGATGATGGGCAAGCTCATCGCCAGCCCTGAAACCGCAATTGTCAGCAAAACCTGTGGCGGCCTGATTGCATTGCCCGCCGACCACGTTCTGATCAGAAAGATGTCGAACAGCGACAAAAAAAATTCGCAGATCGCCCGTTCAGCCTGCGACCAGTGCACTGACTGCTCAGAACTCTGCCCACGCGCCCTGCTCGGCTATCCGATACGGCCGCACAAGGCGATGCGAACCGCGCAGTTCGCGCCCTACGCCGAAAGCAATTATGCCATCGACTCGATATTCTGCAGCGAATGCGGCCTGTGTTCGCTGTTCTCATGTCCCGAAGACCTGCCTCCCCGAGAAATGTGCATGCTTTCGAAAAAGTTTCATCTCGGCAAAGGCGTTAAACTTGCAGAATTTCCGGGTGAACCACAGATTCACCCGATGCGTTCGGTTCGCCGCGTCAGTATCGAGCGCCTGATCAAGAAGCTCGCCCTGCTCGACTACGACCACAAAGCACCGTTGCAGCAGATTAACAAAATTTTCGACAAGGTAACCCTGCCCCTCAAGATGCACATCGGCGCTCCTTCTGTGCCGGTTGTCAAAGCCGGCGACAAGGTCTGCGCCGGTCAGCTCATCGCAGTAATACCCGAGGGCAAGCTCGGGGCCGTGCTGCATGCGTCGATCAGCGGCAAAATAGCTTCGGTCAGCGACC
>CAZMWO010000707.1:0-1282 GCA_964569565.1 uncultured bacterium
TTTAATTCTCAAACTCATATGTGACAGAGGACTGGTGGTTTGTCTCATTTTGAATAGCACGTTTGTTAGCCGTTCCCTTTCAAAGGTTGAGGGCGCAGCAGTTTTTGTATTCATTGACTGTAACTCCATTGCGCTCGAGAATTTTGACCAGGTCATGGTGTGGTTGCACGATTTTTCTGATGCCGTACAGCCAGGCCAAAATATCGACGTCACGGCGGTAAGTGCCGGCCGGTCGCATGCAGCCAAGCAGCAACTGCGATTTCAGCCTGCTTCTGGCGTAACTAAGAACTTCACAGACTCTGCTTAACTCTGGTGGCTGCGCATCAGCAAGTTCGGTGCCGGGAGTCGGTCTGAAGATGATAAAAACTGTTTGTCTGGCAGGTTGCCCGGCGAGAAAGTCGAGAGTGCTCTCTTCGCCAGAATCTTTGCCTTCATTCAGGCCGATGCAGATATGCGGCACGGTATCAAAGTGTCTGGCATAGCTGATAAACAGCTGACGATAGTCTTCTGCTCGATATGGCAGTTTGAAGACATTTTTGATAACTGCATCGCTGCCTGGCAGATCGAATGAAACCACCGGTCTTCGCTTTTTCAGCGGCAGCAGCGGTTCAACCGGCTGATAGCCAGGGTGCAGATTCAGCTGTAGATGCCCCGGCAGCGAGAGGATGGTGTCGATGTGTTCTTCGACAGGTACCGAGCCGTTTTTGCTGCTGCCGCCGCTGATGAGCACGGCCTCATATTCAGAGAGCTTGCCGCTGTCCAATTTCGAGAGCATCTGCATGCCCTTGAGATAATGCCCGTTGCAGTGCGCGCAATTCTGCTCGCAGCCGCGGTCTGTCAAAGAAACGCTGAGCGTTCTTGTCGGGCTGATCTTGTCGAGATAAAGTGATTGCTTGTCGGTAAAATCAGCCTGTTGTGGTGCCAGATCGCGAGTCTGAGGTGAAAGCGCCGATAGCAGTTCGTCACGCAGGTCTGACATGAAAAATCAGATTTCGTCGTCGGCTGAAACGCGAATGACCTCGGAAAGGGTGGTTATGCCGCGCAGCACTTTGGCCAGGCCATCCTGGCGAAGAGTTCGCATGCCCTGCTTCATCGCTTCGTTTTTGATTACGCTGGTCGCCGACTTTTCGACGATCAGTTCTTTGATACGCTCATTCGGAACAAGCAGTTCGGTGATGGTCGTGCGGCCACGGTAACCGGTCTGGTTGCATTTCAGACAGCCTTTGCCCTGGAATACTTTGGTTTTACCTGGGAACGCTTCAGTTTTTGGAAACTAAATTTC
>CAZMWO010000707.1:1292-2040 GCA_964569565.1 uncultured bacterium
TTTTACCTGCCTGATAAAGCAGTTTCGAGCGTTTGATGACTGCGGGCGGCGGTTGATACTCTTCTTTGCATTCTTCGCAGATGGTTCTGACCAGACGTTGAGCCATGATGCCGATGATTGAACTGGCGACCAGGAAAGGTTCTACGCTCATGTCGATGAGGCGGGTCATGGCGCCGGCCGAATCGTTGGTATGCAGTGTCGAGAAAACCAGATGCCCGGTTAGCGCGGCTCTGATGGCAATCTCGGCCGTGTCATAGTCGCGTATTTCGCCGACCATGATTACATCAGGATCCTGGCGCAGAATCGAGCGCAGGCCGCCGGCAAAGGTGAAACCCGCTTTGGGGTTGATCTGACCCTGGTTGATGTTTGAAAGCTGGTATTCTACAGGGTCTTCAATGGTGACGATGTTGATCGAAGGATCTTTGATGCACTGCAGAGCCGCGTAAAGAGTCGAGGTTTTACCGCTGCCCGTGGGGCCGGTTACCAGAATGATGCCGTTTGGCTTTTTGATCAGGGCGCTGAAGTTAGTCAGTGTATCATCAGGAAATCCGAGGTCTTCGAGCCCGAAAAGAACCGTACTCTTGTCGAGAATTCGCATAACGACCTTCTCGCCGCGCAGCGTCGGGTAAGTCGAGACGCGCAGATCTATCTCGCGGTTCTGCAACTGCAGCTTGATGCGGCCATCCTGCGGTATGCGTTTTTCTGCGATATCGAGTTCGGCCATGACCTTGCAGCGCGAAATACAGGC
>CAZMWO010000708.1:0-2039 GCA_964569565.1 uncultured bacterium
CCTTGCGATACCTCGCGAAACTGGTTCGCCAGACAAGGAAAAGAACGGCGAAGGCCGCTTAAAAACTGGCCCGGTAAGGGTGTGATGTTTTTCCGACTCTAACGATGTTTTTTCCATTAAATTGTCAACACCCCAGAAGGTCACTTTCAACCTGACCGAAGTCCTGCACCTCCGCTGGATCAATCCCAGCCACAAGTCCTTCCTATACTGGCACCAGAAGGAAGTATTCAAAGGCAGCTAATCAACAGGTTTGCAATTTGTTTACAGGAGTTGCACATGCAGATGGAATTGCCCGATATTAACGAAATCATCTCCAGAATTGAACCGATTGTGCGTGTGTAAAAAGTTAGAAAAATCGTATGAGCTTAGCTGTTTGAAAAATAAAGAAATATCCCCTGTACTTTTCTCTGGGAATATGTTCTAGTATTGAGATGGTCTGCCCTCTGTGTTAATATAATGTGAGACAAAGCCTTTCCGGAGTTCAGGGAGCATTTTGATGAGGGCGGGGAAGGGAAAACGTATGAGATCAGGAGCTAATCGGTTACAAGAAAATATGAAAAAAGCCGAGAAGAAAACTGCTGACATGGAAATGCGTGAAGAATACGATTTTTCCGAGGGCGTTCGTGGAAAGCATGCGAAGCTTTACGCCGAGGGAAGCAATGTCGTTGTTCTTGATCTCGAGCTTTCAGACCTGTTTCCTGATTCGAAGTCGGTAAACGAGGCCTTGCGATACCTCGCGAAACTGGTTCGCCAGACAAGGAAAAGAACGGCGAAGGCTTTGACGTTTTACGCAACATAGCGTATATTCAAAGAGAGGTGAAAATTATGACTACACATGTCAGGCATGGGCTTTATTTGCCGGTAGAATTGCTGGACAAGCTGAGAATGATCGCTGCTGCCGAAAAGAGATCGATTAATCGGCAGATTGAGACGATCATACGTGAATGGCTGGCAAAAGAGAATAAGAGCATAGAGCTTTCAAGAGATGATCTGTTGCTGCTGCCGCTGGAGGTAAGAGACAGCCTTCTTCGTCTTCAGGCTGAAAAAATGAAGAAGTATTATCGGAATAACGACGAATTTGCCGGTTCAGAAGGCGATCTATATGAATATTAGCCCGGCGCAGCCATCTCGCGGTGACATCTGGCTAATTAATTTCGATCCGACCATAGGTGCAGAAATAAAAAAAATCAGGCCGGCTCTGGTTTTAAGCATAGACTCTCTGGGTATTCTGCCGTTAAAGATTGTGGTGCCGATGACTGGCTGGCGCGCTGAATTTGCCAACAATGCCTGGCATATTTTTCTTGCTGCGGACGATTCTAACGGTCTGCAAAAGGATTCTGCTCTCGATCTGTTACAGATTAAAAGTCTCGACACACAGCGGCTTGTGAAGAAAATGGGAGCCGTCGATCAGAGCATAGTAAAAGAGGCTTTAAAAGCCCTTTTGATCGTAGTTGGTTACGAATCGTGAACTGGTCGATGATCGAGGTTGTGCCTGGAATGCACAGTATCTGCTTTAACTTGAGCAGATGTCATACTTATCATTTTCAGGGTGATACAGGCATGAAAACAAGGTCGTCGTTGGTATCGGGCTGGCCGTCAGCGCCTGTGCTGGCGAGAATTCTGCTGCCGCTTTTATTGTAAACCATCGGTTTGTTTGAATAAAGATCGGTTATTGGCAAGCTTTTGCCAAACCAGGTTTCTAGCGCGGCGAGTGAGTCGGGCAACGCATCATGTTCAAGCTGATAGGCTCGCAAAGCCATGACTACAACAGTTCCCCGAAAAATCTGCTGCGCTCTGAAATCTCGTTCGAAAAGATCTTTAAAACGGGGTAGAGCCATCGACATGATGTATTTCGTCATCAGGTCTTCAGGATTGAGGAAATAACTGATGTAATGCAGGCCGGGAGCAACGATTCTGTGCAATTCCTCAACTTCTTCATCCTTTTTATTTACAATCTCTATGGCGTCACGAAATGGCCGGCTGCTTGCTGCGATGATCGGGTCAAAATATGCGGCAATTTCCTGCTGACTTCTGGAATC
>CAZMWO010000709.1:0-2035 GCA_964569565.1 uncultured bacterium
GACGATCAGTTATCGCCGGCAATCATCTGCTGAGGCGCCTGGCTGTAACCAGACACGCCAAGAATACGTTCAGTTACCGATTTAGGAACTTCATCATAGTGCAACAGCTCCATGGTGAAGGTGGCGCGCCCCTGCGAGAGAGATCGCAGCTGGGTTGAATAACCAAACATGTCGGAAAGCGGAGCGTGACAGTCGATTACTCTGACATCTTCGCGCATTTCCATGTTGATTACCTTACCGCGCCGTGAATTCATGTTACCAATGATATCGCCGACATAACTTTCGGGAGTCTCGATCTCGACCTTCATGAATGGCTCGAGAAGAACCGGTCTGGCATTGCGCATGGCTGCTTTCATGGCTTCATAAGTCGCGATCTTGAAAGCAATCTCGTTGCTTTCGCCGTCACGAAATGTGGCTCCATCAAGTCGAACCAGCACATCTACCACCGGGAAGCCTGCTAGGATACCATCATTCATGGAGTCCTGGCAACCTTTTTCGATAGCGGCCAGAAATGGCTTCGGCAGACTACCTTCCGGTAGTTTGTTAACGAACTTGAACCCCTGCCCTCGTTCGAGCGACTCGACGGTAAGTGATACCTGAGCGAACTGGTTCTTACCACCGATCTGCTTTTCATAGGTGCTTTCGCCCTTACCGGCAGCGGTGATACCCTCTTTGTAGGCTACCTGCGGCTTGCCGACCGAAGCTTTTACGTTGAATTCGCGGATTATGCGATCGACGATAACTTCGAGATGCAGCTCGCCCATGCCTGAAATCAGGGTTTCGCCAGTTTCAGAATCGATCTTGGCCTTGAAGGTCGGGTCTTCGTTCATCAGTGCGTCGAGAACTTCGGTCAGTTTCGAGAGGTCGCCCTGAGTCTTCGGTTCAATGGCAACAGAAATTACAGTTTCGGGGAAAGTGATCTTTTCGAGGGTCGGCTGGCCAGTTACACTGGTAAGAGTATCACCGGTACCAATGTTTTTGAGACCGACAGCGGCCACGATGTCGCCGGCAGCGGCTACAGGGATGTCCTGGCGCTGATTGGCATGCATCTGCAGCAGTCTGCCGATTCTTTCCTTGCGGCCCTCACGGGTCATGTTATAAACCACTTTTCCTGATTCGATGCTTCCGGAATAAATTCTCAGGTAAGCGAGCTTACCAACGTGCGAATCGGTCGCAATCTTGAAAACAAGAGCCGCGAATTCACCTGCCGGGTCAGCCTTGATCGCCACTTCTTCGTGGGTCTCAGGCTTATAGGCCACGGTCGGCGGAATATCGAGCGGGGAAGGAAGATACCAGGTAACAGCGTCAAGGAGGTCCTGAACACCCTTGTTACGAAGACTTGAACCACAGAGCACCGGCACTACCTTGTTGTCGATAGTAGCCTGACGGAGAGTTTTCTGAAGAAGTTCGAGAGAGATCTCTTTTTCTTCAAGGTAGAGCTCGAGAATTTCGTCATTATATGCCGAAAGTGTTTCGATCATGGCATCGCGGGCGGCTTTCGCCTTTTCGAGATACTCGACCGGAACATCGACAGTTTTGAATTCGACACCGAGTTTCTTCTGGGATTCTTCGTCCCAGACGTGTTCCTGCATGGTAAGCAGGTCGATGTGACCGATAAAACTATCTTCGGCACCAACCGGAAGAACGATTGGCAGGGGCTTTGAGCCAAGTCGGTCGGCAATCTGCTGCACGACACGGTCAAAACTTGCACCGGTTCTGTCCATTTTGTTGACGAAAGCAACTCTGGGAACCTTGTAGCGATTGGCCTGGCGCCAGACAGTTTCGGACTGTGGCTGAACACCTGCAACCGCACAGAAAACCACTACTGCACCGTCTAATACTCGCAATGAGCGCTCGACTTCAGCAGTAAAATCCACGTGCCCGGGCGTGTCTATAATGTTGATGTCACAATCACGCCAGTGGCATTTGGTTGCCGCACTGGTAATTGTGATTCCACGCTCCTGCTCCTGGACCATCCAGTCCATGACTGCGGTTCCCTCGTGAACTTCACCCATTTTGTAGGCTTTGCCAGTGT
>CAZMWO010000710.1:0-2031 GCA_964569565.1 uncultured bacterium
TTTTGCGAAGAATTTTTGCAAATCGTTCGGAAATAAACTGAAAACCAGTTCAAACATTGGCTCTGTGAACAAAAACCCTTTTAAGCCGCCCACACAATAGCAACAGCCGGCATCAATTCACATCAGCAGCGCAAAAGTATGCACGAACTTTCTCAAAAATCTAAATAATTACTGAGCAGCCTGCTCCTGAACTTTTTTTTCGCCGGCGTTACCCCAGACAACCTTCATGAGCTTGCGGTAGTTTTCTTCGAGATTCTTGACACTCATGTCGATTAGCGCGCGCACCATGTTCGGCTCAAACTGCTCAACAGTTGTCGGCAGACAGACGTCCATAACTATTTCGCCGTTTTCGGGTACAAAATATTTGAAAGTCTTGTAACTGCTGTTAAGGAAATTCAGATGCTTGTAGACTTCAGCACTGTTGCTTTCATCCACGCATTTTCCAGCCACAAGAGTTCGGCAGATAACATAAATGCTGTCGTCTATGAGTATGACGATCGGCAGTCTCTGCCCCTCGATTTCCATGGCTGACCGAAACAGAACCGTTTTCAGTTCATCCTTGAGCTCTTCTTTATTGAAGACCTCGATTTTATTTTCCTTCAACATCTTTACAAACTTTTCAGCTTTTGCGTTCACGATATTGCCCCCAGTTGAGTTTTAAAACAAAAAATTAACCGACAGATCAACCTTGTTAGAAGCGATCTTTTCATCACCTATTTTTCTTACAAACGGATAACCAACACTTAGTGACACATACGAATCATTAACAAATGTATGCCTGAAGCCAAACCCCACTGCATGAATCATTCTTGTATTCAGAAGGCTCCTGCCCATGATTCTTCCCCAGTCGTAGAAAAGATTTCCTTGAGTGGACTTGAAGTCCTTTGTCGGGAAATAGTAATCGAGCTTGCAGTTGAGACCGCCATCTCCGCCCAGCACGCTCTCATCATAGCCTCTTACGCTGTACAATCCACCAAGATAAAACTGGTCAGAAGAAGGCAGGTAATCGTCATCAGTAATCTGCCAGGTAAACTTTAAATTCAGCAGCTGCCCACGAATTCTTGCTTTCTGCCACACGCCATCGACAACGAGCTTGCGATCATGCTTGTCGCCGGCCAGGCCTTGATAGTGGCAGTAAGTTACCACCGGACGACAATAAAAAACTTCGCCCGGAGTCATTTTCATGAACGACTTGCCGATCGAATATCTGTTTTCATCATCATCTACAAAGATCATGCCGAGAACTTTATTCAGAGAAGTCTGCTTCTGAACGTCAAAAATCAGCTCTTCGCGGTATCGCGAGCGCACCACCTGAGGCAGAGTAAGCGTCAGCCCGGTGGCCCTCGACTCGCCTTTAATATTGAAGCCGTTCAAATCTTCCTGAAATACATCGAGCTGATTCATGCTGGTATAAAGGGAAAGCTTGTGACCTTTCCGGTTGATCGGTCGTGTGTAATTGATGAATCCTGCCTTTGAGGTCTTTGAAAGCATGGCGGTCATACTCAAAGAGTCGCGAACCCCCGAAAAACTGTTGCTGGTGTAACTGATACCCGAGCGTGTTCTTCCGGTACTGGCGCTTCCGGCAGTGTCCATAAAAATACTGCAGACAGTTTCCTTCGGCTCGAAAACCTCAAGAAGATAATCTGTTGTTCCCGGCTCTGCTCCAGCCTGTAGACGTGTTTTTACCTTTACATCGTTGGTGCCATTGAACCACACGAGATCCTTGTCAAGCGTCTTAATGCTGACCAGCTGGCCTTCTGGAAGACGTATTCGCTGCATGATATATTCAGAACCGGTCGTTGCATTGCCCTGAATAAGCGCCCTGCCAACCTTGCCTTCGACAAGAACAACTTTCAGCCTGCCATCGGCAATCTTCTGAGGAGGTAACACAGCTAAGGCAGTGACATAGCCGTGCTCCCGATACCACTGGTTGATCTTGTTCACCAGCTCGTACAATTCAGCGATACTGACATCTTTGTTTTTGTATGCTGCGGCAAATTCCTGCAGTTTCTCAGGTGACAAAACTACAGA
>CAZMWO010000711.1:0-2031 GCA_964569565.1 uncultured bacterium
ACATTAAAGATCGCGCTGCCGAACCAGAATGCAATAACTCCGGATGCGCATGTTCTCTCAACAATCGTGCTGGCAGGCAAAAGCCGACTGGCCAGAACAATAGCAGAGTCTGCCAGAAAAGCGCAGAAAACAATTTGCAGCAGAATACCGGTTGCCAGCTGAACGAGATCAGTCATGCCCTGATGCTAACTTATCTGTTCGGCATTTTCAATGCCGGGCGCAGATATCGGGTAAACTTATGATTGCGAATGACAGTAGTTTGCTGTAATCTGCTCAGAATGCTGGTAATAAATATAATCCTCAGGAGCTTTCATTCGCTGGGATTGGCTGTTTTGCCAATTCTCGGTATTTATGCCGGGAATGTCGATAAGTTTGTTGCGTCAGAACTGGTTTTTCCTGCTGCTATAAGTCTGATAACGGTTGTTTTTGGGCTTTTTGTCTTCACACGGTTGGCCGGAAATCTTGAACGTGCTTCTCTGGCTGTTTCGACCATTTTTTTTGCTGTGGTATATTACGGACCTCTTGCCTCGGCTTTTGTTGGCGATGCAGGTTTCGGCTGGCCGGTCGCCAACTGCTGGTTTGCTGCCTTATGGCTTGTTTTCTGGGGTGTTGAGGCATATCTTTTTGCGTTTAAAGTCAAAAACATAAATGCTCTGACGACTTTTGCCAATGTTTTTGTCGCAGTTCTGGTATTTTTCAATATCTGCAATATTCTGAGTTATCATGCCTTAATGAAACCGCGGGCAGATCTGGTCGTTCTGAACGATGATCTTAAGCTCGTCAGCGGGCAGAATGCTGATCTCCCAGATATTTATTACATAGTTCTCGACAGTTATGCCGGAAACGACACGCTTAAAAGCTTATATGGCTTCGACAATTCGGCTTTCACTGATTTTCTTGAAGAACAGGGCTTCTTTGTCGCTTCTGCCAGTCGCTCGAATTATCCGCTGACCTACTTCTCTCTGGCAAGCTCGCTTAATATGGGTTATCTGGCGACCGGCAAAAACCATTCTCCCGACTTTCACGGCTTTTCGCCACTGGTGGATCTGATTGCCGACAGCCTGGTGACGCGCGAACTCAAGCGGCTTGGTTATGAGACAATCGCTTTTTCGAGTGGCTATATGGCAACAGAAATGCGGCAATTTGACCGTTTCATCGCTGACAGCCCGGTCTGCCGTGAGTTTATCACCATGCTTTCGCGCAAGACAATTCTGGCTTCCTGCAATATAGGCAGCTGGAATCTGGTGCGTTCCCACGCCGAATCTCACCGTAACGCCATCAGAAAAGTCTTCTCGGAACTTCCTTCGGTTGCAGGAAAAGGCCGGCCGGCCTTCATCTTCGCTCACTTGTTAGCACCGCATGCCCCCTATGTCTTTGCCCGTGACGGCAGTCCGCTCGATCTTCCCTATTTTGATTATTCAGATGGCATGTATCTGCGCAGATACATGGATATGCCGACCTATCGCAAACATTATGTCGATCAGCTGATCTACGTGAACTCACTGGTAAAAGATTGCATCTTGCGCCTTCTGGCTGATAAGACCCGTAAAAAAGTCATCATCCTTCAGGCTGACCACGGGCCCGCATCTGATGTAGATTACAGCTCTCTTGAGCGCACAAATATTCTTGAACGCATGTCCATCCTCAACGCCATCTATCTTCCAGACAGCAACTACGATGGCCTCAAACCCTCTCTATCTCCAGTAAACAACTTTAGGACCATATTCAAAAAAATGCTGCAGCACAAAGTTGAACTTCTTCCAGATCGAAGCTATTACATTACCTTTAAAGACTTGTATGTATTCAAAGACGTCACCGGATCAGTTTCCAGAAATATCTCTGAAAATTAATTACGGTTGCCCGGTTGTAAAGATTTTCTGGGCATGCTCTTTGTTGTGTTCTATAATAGTGTAACTAGATTAACGCAAGGCAGAGAAAATATGACAAATAAGGCTGTTTCAGAATATAATCTGTATCGCTCTTCTTTTTTCAAAAGCATGGCCGTAGTGTGCGTCTTTTGTGTTGGAGTGG
>CAZMWO010000712.1:0-2021 GCA_964569565.1 uncultured bacterium
AGCAACCAAAGCAGCCATGATCTCGAGTAAGCTGGGATTCTCATGTAATACCCTCCTGGCGGCAAAATGCGACTCTCAGGTCGTGTGTAACCATACTTCGCACATTCATCCCTGAAAACTTCTTCTAATAAAGTTATACCTGAATTACAACGCCCGCGACAACGCAAACTTTTTTTACAGAGCCTGCAAAAAAGTATGTCACAGACATTAAACCGCGGACAGCCAGACGGCTGCCCGCGGAACATGCATCAATTACCGCTAACGCCAAGGGTCCCCTGCCCTGACTGCTCAGTAGAAGCAGGAGCAGCCGGCTGTTCATTGGTGGTCATAATGGTCAGACCAGCCCGAAAGCGTTCGAGCGTTGTGCCGATTCCCGGCCAGGTCTGCTCAGCTATCGCGGCGGCCTGCGTGTGATTCTTCAGATAATCATCCCAGACCTTGATTATATCGAGTGCTCCCTGCAGATTACCTGAACCAAGAGCAGAGTTGAATCTGGCAGCAGAATCGTTGACTGTGGCCTGCAGCAGTTGCTTCATGTTGTCATCAGCGTCTTTCGGCAGGTTAATGCCAGTAGCTTTGCTGATTTCAGCGGCAAGCGCCGGCGAGTTTCTGGGAATAGTCGGCGCGGCAGTCGGCAATATAACCGGCTGGGTGCTGATGCACGCGGTTAAGGCGGCAGAAATGACTATCAGCTTCGGACAGAGCGACAATATTCTGCTGGCGCCGCAGATTTCACTATCAACAATGCTGGCAACCACCTTCATCGTAATTCTGGTCACCCTGCTCGGCGCCGTAGAACCGGCTTACAAAGCGGCGATGCGCCAGGCCGCGCAGAATTACACCAAGCACATCAACCGCCAGTTCGCGATGCGCGATTATCTCTATTTCAAGGCGTAAAAACCTGAACTGTTCGGGCATCTGTATATGAACGGCGCTTTCTTCTCGGTCGTCAATCTTGCGATAAAAGCCATTCAAATACTGTCGAAGTCAGCTACACCGGCCTGACCAACTACATCTTCACGTTGCGTCTGACCATAAACCTCGGCAACCGCAACAGCGAATACGGCCAGAAGCTCAGCTCTGACCGCATCGAAATGCGCTGCCAGTATTATTTTTAGCCAAAATTTTCGCAACATCAGGCTAAGACAGTGGAATATCAGCAAGCCACGTGGTATATTTTCCATGAGACGGGAAGCCGCGTGTAATCGAACTACATCAACAGTCTAATGGCAGGCAACAGGCAACTCCTGCCTTAGCAGAACGATCTGACATAGCACATCCAAAACATCAGAAAGCCCCTTCCCCAATCAGGCAAAATACTTGCCAGAGTAAGGCGAAAGAGAATGTGCAATCAAAAGACTGAAAGTGATGTCCAGCAAAAACACCTGGCCTTGAGTTATTTGTTACCTGCGAAACGTCTGATACGTAAGAATGTTCAATAACCCCGGACGCCAGGTATCAATATCGATGTTGAAAGCGATGTTCAGGAATCAAGCATGCCAGCAGTTCAAAATTCTGAATCTGCTGCTTGGTTTTCTGTGCTTTTTGGTTTTGCCCGGTCTCATCATTTTTCGTGGAATCGACGGGATCATCGCTATTGAAGCATCTGCAAGAAAGCAGCAGGCGGAACAGAAAAAGCAGGAACTGCTCGATCAGCTCGAATTCTTTTCTGAAAATGACAGGTTCGCCCACTTCATTCTTCGTTCGCTTTGTTCTGAACTCGATAATGCCACCGATGCTAAAAACAGGCTCAAATATAAAATTCGCAAGCTTAAAAGCAGTTTCCCAGGGGCATTTACCTTTATAGTTGCCGACAAAGAGGGCAATCTGCTGCCGACAATCTCAGACGAAACCAATTATTCATACATGTATCACCAGGCGATCGAACTGCTCTCCAATGTCGGCGACGCCTTCAAACAGGGCAAAGAGAATGCGTCGATCTCAGACTTTTCTACCCGGTTCAACAGGCTTAAGCCGCTTCTTGGAGATCTGATCAAGCCAGACCATTTGACCATGCCATT
>CAZMWO010000713.1:0-2021 GCA_964569565.1 uncultured bacterium
GTCAATTGCTTTTGACAATTTTTCACTGCTGTTGGTTTGCATTCTGGAGTCTTGCTTTTGTCTCTACTCAATCAGTTCAGTCTCGATTTCGCTCATCGCCTTCAACGCGAGGTCGACGAATTCAGGGAAAGCGATGCCGGCTTTCTCGCATTCGAGTATGTTTTCGCGCGAGACGTTACGCGCAAATGCCTTCTCTTTCATGCGTTTGATAATAGATTTTGCTTTTACCGAAGATATCTTGCGGTCGGGGTAAACCATGGCGCAGGCGACGACCAGGCCGGTAATGCTTTCGCTGGCCGCCAGCGCATGATCTAGCACGCTGCTGCGCACTTCCCCGGTCTCTTCGTTGTGCGCCATGATGGCGTGCAGATATTCTTCGGGCAGGCCTTCGCCGCGCAGAATATCGGCGGCGATGCGCGCGTGGCTTTTCATGTCGTCTTTGGTTCTGTCGAAATCGAGATCGTGCAGCAGACCGAGAATCTCCCAGTCCTGTGCCGGCTGGCCAAGCTTTTCGGCAGTCGCTTTCATGACGGCTGCACTGGCAAGGCAGTGTCGGCGCAGGTTGTCGCTGCTGAGATGCTGGTCGAGAAGTTCGTATGCTTTTTCGCGGCTGATCATGTTGTTTGTCCTCTTATGTGGTTTCTGACATGGTAGCAGAATTTTCAATCTGAATCATCTGCAAATAAAACAAAAACGAATGTTATCCGCTCCAGCAGACAATATGAGAAGGAAGGGCAGAGCGTTAACCTGCTATAAATCAAGACTACATAAGCATGAATAGAATATGTCTGCGGTGTTCTTGGACAAAGCAGCGCTGCGGGTGTATTATTATTTCATGAAGGGGACAGGCACTGATTATCAGGTCTTGAATTTTCGACACTTCTACAGTTTTACCGGGTTGGTTGGCTTTTTGCCGCCGTGCAGGCTGTGTTGCTGTGGTTTACCGACAATTTCATGGTGACGATCCTGCCTTCCTACCTGCATGTAAGCTGGCGTTCATCGCGAAATCGCTTTGCCCGAAGGCGTGGCTATTCGCGATTACTGTGAAAAACAGGGGCACATAACCCTGTTGATACATCTCGATTGAATTCGCCCCGAAAAAGGAGGGACTGCCCGTGAAAATAAATCTTAAAACCATGCTTTGCGCACTATTGCTGCTCACCCTGGCAGGGGCGACAGAAGTCGGTGCCAGGCGTTTTGTTGCTGTCGCAAAAGGCTGTCTTGCAAATTCGAGAGTTGTGCAGGGCGCGTTAGAAATGTATAACATGGACATTGTTGCCCCCATCGAAATAAATGGTGTACGGCCAATCGACCGGGAACTTATATTGACGCTGGGCGAAGGCAGGTATCTGAAAAACGTCGATGAGTTTTTTGACTTTGAAAAGACACACCAATGCCGGAAATATCTGGTTCAGGCAGATGTGAAAGCGCCAATGATTATAATCTGCCGGAATCATGGAGCATCAGAATATAGTGATCGCAATCTCAGCCCTCAGGAACAGTTTGACCTTTACTGTAGCGAGAATGGCATGAATCCGGGAGCTTATCAGCTCGACCTGAGCGGTGAAGTTTCCAGCGAGTTATGGCGTCCTTCGCCGCTGATGGCACATCTGGCTAATTTCTGGCCGGTCTATGTGGTATTGTCGGTCATGTTTTTTATAATTGTCGTTCGCAGTCGCTCCTGAGGGCAACTGCTCAATTCCGGAAAATCTCCATGACTTAATGCTTTTGTAAAATGTGTCTGAATTTTTGACAGTATAATCTTCGGGAGCTGAAAGATGCTGATATTAAGACTTGCAGTGTGCCTGTTCATGGCACTTGTTGCATCGGCTATTCTGCTGGCGCAGCCGGCGGATCCGTCGCGCCATGGTCTTGTCGATCTGCAGACTGTGATACCCGATGTCGTGGTCGAGATGCCCTATGCCACGCCGCATAATTTTACCGGCGAAAGGCTTTACCCGGCCAATCGCGCCTTTCTGGTGGAACCGGCCGCGCAGGCGCTGGCGAGTGCAGCAGAATTG
>CAZMWO010000714.1:0-2020 GCA_964569565.1 uncultured bacterium
CTGGTGACCCAGATGAGCTGTAATGTGCGAAAGCAAAAAACCTTGCCAGAGCAAAATGCACGTACCTGTGCAATCTGCGGAAAAAGGTATTGATATGCCTGCGTGATATTATCCAGGCAAATAAATAAATCAACCTGCTTGCATTAAGTAGCCCACTTGCAATAGGCTGTGTACATGGGCTGCATATTTCAATTTTTTCTGCTGGTGACATTTTTTTCGGTCAGCGAAGTCTATCTTCTGCTGCTGGTTGCGCAGCACACCGGCCTGCTGTTCACCATGGCGTGCTGCGTGTTTACCGGCATTGTCGGCGGTTACTTCGTCAGGCAGCAGGGCATGCAGACTCTGTTACGAATACGACAGACGCTGGAAGGGGGCGCACTGCCGGCTGATGAGGCGGTCGAGGGTCTGCTGCTGCTGATAGTTGGCGTGCTGCTTTGCGTGCCGGGCTTCATTACCGACACCATGGGCTTTCTCATTATTATTCCGGCCATTCGCAACTTCGTCGCCAGGCGTCTGGTGAAGCGCTTCAAGGTCGGAATCGACACCGGGCAGTTCAGAGTTTACACGTCGGGCAGTTCAACCCGGCCAGATCCAGCCGGTCCGCGACAATATGACGAACCGGCGCGCCCGTCCGAAGCCGAAATCGAAAACGCTACCATCGTAGATCAGCCTGATAACGACAAAAATCCGTAAATCCTCCTCGTTTTATAGAGCAAAAGCCGCTAACTACCGACAAAAGCAGTCATCCTGCGCAACCTGTTCTTCGAAGTCCTGCATCTTCAGTCATGACAGGTATTTTTTCAACTCTGAGCGGATAAAATTCTGATCTGCCGCAGGAAATTCATCAACCGGAACCTCAGAGAAATCGAACCAGTAGAATGTCTGCTTTCGTGCCGGATTAACCATTTGCGGCTGCTGTTCAGAACTGCAATGCAAAACTACATAGCCAATCCTGCGTCCATCACCGCTTACGCCGGCGCTTGTACACACATGGCTGCAGCCGGTAAGTCCTGTTTCTTCGCGCAGTTCGCGCATGGCGGCCTCGTCAAAAGTCTCGCCGGCATCCACTGCTCCGCAGGGGAACTCATAAACCATTCCGGCAGCAGCCCGATATCTTTGCTGTACAAGCACTTTTCCGTCACGAATAACTACGGCCACGGCAATGCTTTTTATAATCGCCTTGTCACCAGCTAAGTCTTTGCAGGCAGCCAGAAGGATTTCGCGCACTTTACGGTATTCTTCGATTCTTGCGTGATCTTTTTGAGTCGGCGAAGGAATGCGGGAAAGATCCATGTTTTCGGCATTGTCGGCGAGCTTTACCGCAAGCGCAATCCGATTGGCAGCCGCGCGGCGGGCGGCATCGATTCTGGTTTCGCCCTTGCGTTTGGTCAGAGCATCTACCGCTGCGATAACAGCAGGTGAAAAGCCGAGCTGCGCCAGGGTTTCGAGCGTTACCGAAGTGTCTTCGACAATGTCATGCAGCACAGCCGCGATCTGCTGCTGCGGGTCCTGCAGCCTGAACATGACGCGAAGCGGGTGAAGAATATAGGGCTGACCGGCCTTGTCGACCTGGCCCGCATGCGCTTCGACAGCAAGCGCGATGGCCTTTTCCAGTGTTGCCATGGCAATTCCTTTCTGGTGTAACAGCTTGAATCAGCAGCACGAATTTAACGACTCCGGTATTCACAATACTATGAAGCAATAAGTTACAAAAGTCATCAGTTGCACTCTTATGAAGAGTTATCCGCAGATTATAGGATTATCGCAGATTTTTGAGAAATCATTTCATACTCTTTTGTCACTTATCATGGCCGTTGGAAATCATGCGATCAAAATTCATAACAGCAGGCGTGTCTGTCATTCCAGGCTCAGACCCGGAATCTGTGAGTTTAATGCGCTTGTCCTGGCATAACAAAAAACAGTTTGACATTAAACTATTTTTTTAGCATATTAGTAAAAAAGAGAAATATATGCATTACAAGAGGTTGCCCAGCTGCCTTCTCACTTCTACTGCGACCCC
>CAZMWO010000715.1:0-2014 GCA_964569565.1 uncultured bacterium
AGTTTATCTTAACATTCTTCGAGTTCAGTGTCAACTATTTTGCGAAGATTTTTTTCAGAAACATTCCGATTCTTCCAGCGACGAGCTGATGCTGTAGCAAGAAGCGTTGGCTTTTGTTAGTGCCAGAAGCTTCGGCCATCAGACGGGATGCTCTGTGTTTATTCTGGGCTCAGGGAGAGACAACTGGAATCTGAATCTCTACGGCCTCCAGGTCTTTTTCTTTACCCTTGAGCTTCAGAGTCTTCTGCTGGGTAAGCAATCCCTGTACAATCGCCGGATCAATCATTTCATACGTGTTTTTTTCTACCAGGATTGCGCAGGGGGTGCAATTCGACTCGAGACGCTGCGCTGTATTTACAGCATCGCCAATCATGGCATTTTCGCGTCGCATGCCGGCTCCGACATTTCCCATGATTATGCGCCCATGATTCATGCCAATGCGCAACCTGAAGGGGCTGCGTGAGGAAATTTCACGCAGCATAAAATTTTGAATGGCCAGGGAAGCTTTTATGGCCTGACCGGGATTTTCGAACCGCGCGAGAATGCAATCCCCGATATACTTGTCAACATCTCCACCATGTTGATAGATCATCTCAGTTGCGGGCTGAAAAATGTTGTTCAACTCTGCGATGACCACATCAGGAGCATGAGCCTCGGCATAGCTGGTAAACCCCTTTACATCCATGAACACAAAGGTGGCAAAAATCTCTTCGTCGGGAATCTTGTACAGTCCCGCAAAAACGGACATCGACGCCTTCCACCAGACGGAATGAGGAGTATACTGCTTGATAACTTCCTGAAGCTTGTCGCCACGGGCATTAGCCTCGCTCAGCTCTCTGTTCTTCGCTTTTATTGACAAATTTGCTCGAAACTGTTCCCGGATGATTAGCTTTAAGGCCGATTCATTGTCTCGAAAAAGCTTTTCGTATTCACTCAACTGATTCTTCAGCAGTTGATTTTCGCTGATGATGTCGACATGCTGTTCACCAGCATCCGCAGCCTTGAATGAACTCAGCAGAGAAACCAGGTCACTCGTTCTCTCTGCCGGACAGCGCGAGCCTACGGCAACTATCGCCAGAGAACAGCCGAACTGCCGGCTGCCAGCCCAGGGGCGGCGCATATCGGTTATTTCCTGGTAGTGAGAATACATTGGCGATATCTCAGAAGAACAATACAGGCCAACCAGTGGCACTGTCGGCCCGAACACTTCACCAATTGCATGAATTTCGGCATCGGTGCGGGAATGAAGGTGGCGATGCCGATTGCAACAGCTGAACACCAGCACAAGCTCAGGAGCCATGCCACCCAAAGCCATCAGGGCCTCTTTAGCGGCATTCCTGGCACCGTTGATCATATCTTCACGATCGTTGTGGATCAGCTGTAATTTTTTCCCGGCCAGATCGTCGGGGCGCCAGAATTCTATCTGCTGTTTATCTTCATCAATAACCCATGGAAACTGCAGAATATTTTTCGACAGCGCCCCATCAGTGATGGTCTGGTTGAACATAAACCTCTGGTTGAGCAGGTGATCGCGATATTCTTCTCCCAGATATGATTTAATAAAGTCGATGATTGGCACACCATCCAGTTCCATGACCGTGTTGCCTGTTGCACGGGTACATTCAAACTCGGGAGTCACCGGTTGCCAGCCTGTTTCGTAGCCAAAACCAAATGCATAGTCTTCTTTTTTAAGCGTCCTCATAAAAAGCAAAGCCAGAGAATCTTTGCTAAGCATGTTTCCACAATACTGATTGCCGATAAAAATGTCATCCCAGGTGCCGCCAGGAAAGTGCCCGAGCGATGTTCCGCCCGAAACAGGCACAATGAAGGGAAAAATTGAACTCATTCCCTGAAGATATTTAAAGCTGCTGTGATGCATTTCAGTTCCGGTCAAAATGCAGGTTACCAGATCTGAGGCGACAGGTTTTTTCTCAAAAAGGTATTTGGATGCAAGATAGCGCGCAACCTCCGAAGGGTCAGATCCGCACTTCCCCGAACAGATCGTGAATTCAAT
>CAZMWO010000716.1:0-2009 GCA_964569565.1 uncultured bacterium
GATTCATAGTTCCCTCAAAATATCCGCGTGCTGTCTTCTGCTTCGTATTTATTCAACTTCGACAGCAACAGCTCTGTTTCGATTATACACACAATACGCAGGCAGTTCAACCCGCATCTGCCAACCTGGCAGATGCGGTTAAAATCAGGTTAAGCCCTATCTCAGAGACCGGCGGCGCTCATGGCTGACATCGCTTCGAGACCGATCTGGAGCATGCGCTTCTTGCCGAGAGTTACTTTTTCGCCATGCGGGTCGTAGTTGCCTTCATCCCACTTCAACGGGTTGCCGTCGATGGTTGCGATGGCTCCGGCACGGATTTTGCGCAGCGAAGCAATAACGAAGAGAGCCGAACATTCCATTTCGACTCCCGGTACACCGGCTTTGCTGTAGAGTTCTAGCGAAGAAGGCAGCACGCCGGGATAAAACAGATCGCTGGTCAGCATGATGCCACGCTGATACGGCGCCTTCAGATCTTTGCAAGCTTTTTCGATGGCAAGACAGACTTCGGCATCTGAGATGGCCGGATAGCCGGCCGGCACCAGCAGCGGCGTGACGCCATCTTCGCGCACCGCACCGGTCGCGATGATATGGTCGCCCTGGCCGAGGCTGTCCTGCAAACTGCCGCAGGTGCCGACTCTGACGATGACTTTTGCGCCGATTTTGATCAGCTCTTCAAAACAGATCGAAGCACCGGCCGAGCCTACGCCATGCGAGGTAATGGTAATCTTCTGGCCCTTGTAGGTGCCGAGAAATGTGCGATACTCACGATTATAAGCAAGTTCTTCGTATTTTTCGCAGAGTTTTGCGATACTTTCGGCACGCGCCGGATCGCCACAAACGAGAACATACGGTGAAATACTGCCTTCTGCGAGCTTGAGATGAGGAGTCATGTTAATCTTTCCTTCCCTTTTTCTTAATTTATTGCTTCAAAATATACCTAACTGTAGAGTGCAGCGTCAATTCAAAAAGTCTGCGCAAAAATTGCACAGGCGATCAGCATTTTAATTGCCCGCGAAAAATGCGCCCGAGAAAATCCGCGCTGGATGCTGAATTCAAAACATGGCACGTTTAATGCATTATGTTGATCGTTCGAATTTTAATGAAAGGAGGAGTGTTATGATGGACCTCAGCATACTGGTATTCTTTCAACGTTGGCTTATCGACAGCGAAAAAGAGCACAACAATCATGGCATGTCTGATCGAAGGAACGAGGGCTCCCTGAACGGGCACCCTCCTGCTAACCGGGGCCTCTGATACCATAATTTCAGCCCATCCCCTGCAGTCCTGAACAATACGGGAGCCGAAGAGAGCAAAATCTCATCGGCTACCGATTTTCGTCAGTGTGGCGATCGCTTGTTTCTAAAAAAAGAGGTTTTGTGATAGGGTGAAAAAAAGGAAAGAGGTTGAGAAGATATGTTTGCAAAAGTTATTCAACTGGCTTTGATTGTCACAGTATGTACATTTGCCGCAGTCGGGCTTAATTATGCGATACCCCGAATGGCAAATGGCAGCGTAAACATTTTCTGGGTAGAGATTGCATTTTTTGCAGTCGCTTTTCTGATCTCGAGACTGGTCAGAATGGTCTCTGGCAAGCAAAATGGAATGGCTCGTTCGCTTTATGTCGAATACGTTTTTTCATTGACCTATCTGGTCTTCAGCTTTTTCACCTTGTCTGCGTGGGCTCATCTGAATTTTGTCGTACTGTTCGTTATGCTCTTTTTCTGGCATTCGAAGGTGCTCAGTGGCAACAACATTCTGGTATTCATTCTGCTGGCCTCTTTCAACGCGATGGCGCGCTGGGAAAGGCCGTTGTATCTTCTGCTGGTAACGCCGGCCGCCTACATGCTCTCGCTGCTTCTCGGAGTTATCATGAGTAACGGGCTTGCCAGTGCTCTGGCATTCATCTTTCCTGATGACGACAAGGTCATGGATGCAAAAGAGCGCGAAACCCATCTCAAATGGTGGTATTTCCTGCTTAATATCAAGTTTTTCGTCGATGCGAACTACGA
>CAZMWO010000717.1:0-2006 GCA_964569565.1 uncultured bacterium
GTTGATCTTTGTTCTGTTGATCTTTATTCTGTTGATCTTTATTATGTTGATCTTTATTCTGTTGATCTTTATTCTGTTGATCTTTATTCTGTTGCTGCTGATTTTGCTGTTGCTCTTTCTGATGCTGGTTTTGTTGCTGTTCCTGCAGCTTTTTGCTGGCAACTTCGAGGTTGTAACGAGCCTGAGCGTCTTCTTTAACTTCAAGACTGCCATTGTAAGCCGAGACGGCCGCAGCATAATCGCCGGCCTTGAATGCTGTGTTGCCCAGGTTGTAGAGACTGTCGAACTTCATCTGTGCATCGCTGCCGGCTATCGCCGCCGACTGCATAAAAAAACCGGCCGCCTTTTGGTAATCGCGGCGCCGATAGCTGACTACACCAAGATTATACGCAACCACCGGATTGCCTGGTTCGGCAAATCTGGCGCGCTGCAGCTCGCTCTCAGCCTGTTCGAGATTGCCACCCTCGAGTGCCGCCAGGCCACGCCTTACATTGAAAGCCGGATGCGCCGCAACCGGCACCACCGAAACCATGAACAACAGCAACAAACCCAGAATCATCAAGCCCTTTACCAGCCATCTGGCATGGTTCAGGTGAATAACATGAGATTGCTTCCTTCTTCGGCTACGCCTCGCAGTCGCAATGACGGCAATCATGTCATTGCGAGGAGTTCTTCGTAGCTTCAGCAAAGCAGAACGACGAAGCAATCTCATTGCAGATACAGCAGCTCTGTTTTCATTTATCATATACGTTTTAACCAGTGGTCGCGCTCGCGCTCGTAAGGGATGCGCTCCGAAATCATCCATTCAAGAAGCAGCAGAAAGAAGGCCAGCAGAACCGGCAGATAATAAAGCTCATGCCTGATCAGCCTGGTTCCACCAGCAACGGCCACTCGCTTGATACCATCGAGGCCGCCAATGACCTCTTTGGCACTCGATATGTCAGAAGCTCTGAAGTAGCGGGCGCCAGTTTTGTCGGCTATCTCTCTGAGATTTTTTTCTTCGAGCTTCGATACAACTACCTGCCCCTTGTGCCGCAGATATTCGACGTCTCCGAACCAGTTGCGCGCCACCGGAATGCGGCCGCCGCGCTCACTGCCGATACCCACGGTAAAGACCGGGATCTTTTTGCGGACTGCCTCGTCGACAGCAGTCTCAAGCCTGCTCTGATCTCTATCTTCACCATCAGAAATGAGCAGAATTACCTTCGACTGCGACGCTGTCATGTCGAAGCGATCGAGTGAGGTTTGAATGGCGCCGGCCAGGTTGGTTCCCTGCTTCGACAACAGGTTGGGATTCACCCGTTCGAGAAAGGTCAGAAAAGCACCCTTGTCATAAGAAAGCGGGCTC
Source organism: uncultured bacterium (assembly GCA_964569565.1). Lineage (GTDB taxonomy): Bacteria > Muiribacteriota > Ozemobacteria > Ozemobacterales > Ozemobacteraceae > Rifleibacterium. The sequence goes on from CAZMWO010000717.1 coordinate 1,349, forward strand.
TGCACCATGGTTTCGCCGGCAAAGACGACGAGACCAACCCGGTCGTCACGCAAACCGTTGGCCATACGCGAGAGAATCGCTTTGGCAACTTCAAGTCGAGGGTTACCTTCGATATCGTTGACATACATCGACTTCGAGATGTCGAGCGCTATCACCAGATCAAGACCCTCACCGAAAACATCTTCTTCAAAAATACTGCCCTGCGGGCGCAGCAGCGCAAAACCGATCAGCCCCAGACCGAGCAGCACCATCAACCACTTGACCACCGGCCGTCGGGTCGGCTTGTGACTGGCGATGCGTTCGAGCATTTTTATGCTGGCAAAAGCCTCGCGCCGGCGGCGAATGTCGCGCGCGGTGACCTGCCACAGCAGTATGACCCACACCGCCGTAACTGCCAGTAAAAGAAGATTTTCCGGGTTACGAAACATCAGAACAACCTCTGAAACACCCTGCTACGCAGGTAAATTTCGAAAGCAAGAAGAGCAAAGGCCGGGGCAAGAAACCAGATGAACCGCTCAGAGTATTGAATGGTGCGGCTGACATCGAGTTTACCCTTTTCGAGCGTGGCGATGGTTTTGTAGATTTCTTCGAGCGCAGTATTGTCGGTCGCCCTGAAATACTGACCACCGGTAATTTCTGCAATTTCCGAAAGCATGGC
>CAZMWO010000718.1:0-2006 GCA_964569565.1 uncultured bacterium
TGGAGATCGTGAATAATTGTGTCTGAGCTGAAATCCTGGCCATTGGGCCAGCGGATGCCATAATGTGCGGGCTTGACCAGCCGAAAATAATCAACATTTTTCAATTCATGAAAGGCGGACCCACCAAGATATGGCTTCACGTCAAATATTCCTGAAACACCACTGCTGGTGATAATATCGAGCTTGTAGTCTTCCAGAGGGACTGCCTTGACGATTTTATCCATTGTACCTGCTCCTATTTTAAAGGATCAATTTTGAAGACTGGTTCTCCTGCAACAGCAAGTTTCCAGTTGGCGAGGAGATCCTCTCTGTGAATTTCTATCCAGGCTTGTACAAGTTTCATTTTTGCCTTTGGTAGACTTCCAGCTAGAATTTCTCCCGATTCAATTTCAATTACGGCTGTATACTCACCAAATTCCGCATGTATATGAGGAGAGCTGTGCTTTTTATCGTCATAAAAATACATTAGCACAAGAATTCCATAAAACATTGAGATCGTCGGCACAATTAGGCTCCCTATTGTAGATCTGATGAGAATTTTCAGCTTCTGAACCAGTTTTGCTTATCATTCTATATTGGAATCAATATTTTGGCAATCGGTTGTTTTTATTGCACGAATCGTTCGGGCCGGTAGCGCGGGAGCCGGGTGAGACCAGTTTGATACTGCTCGTGCATCCGACGCTGACTGAGCAGAACATCGAAGATACCATCAGCGTAGTAAAAAACGTTATCTGCAGAGCTACAAAGTAAGCCCGTATTTTTCGTGCTCGCCTGCCCTGCGTAGCCCTACCTGCACTGCATTGCTCTCCTTTGCCCTGCGTAGCTTTAGCGAAGCAGGGTTAGCGGCGCAGTGTTGGCGAAGCAGGGTAATCGATTCTCGATTCTCACGCAGAGGCGCTGAAGAGAAAGCCATCCGCAGATGACGCAGATGGCGCAGATTATATTTAGAGTGGCCCTGCTTCGCCTCATGAGCTACGCAGGGTAAACAGGCCGTGTAAGATGATGGATTCTGCCACTACGCGCGGAGAAACGTTTTTGTCGGCCAGCAGCTTGAGAGAGGCGAACCTGGTCAGGCCGCTTCGAGGTCTATGTAAATATCCGGACGCAGCCCTGGTTGCCCTGAATTATTCGATTTGTTCGCGCCATTTGCTGAAATATCTCTGCATATCTACAAGGCCAGAAGTAGTGCGTGGTCTGGCATGAAGAAGGCCTGATTCGAGCATGGAATCAACCAGTTCCGGGTCGTAGTCAGAGTGCTGTAACTCTTCAGCATGAATTTTGGCAAGTAATTTACCTGTGTGCTTCCATTGCTCGACAATTTTTTTATTCATTTTCTTCTGCTCATCAGCAGCAGGTGTTTTTTTGTCACTCATAAATTTTTTCCAATATTTTTCGGGTTCTCGCAGCTATTTCTGGCTCTTCCTTAAGCTCGGCCAGTTCGGTAACGCGTTCGACAATGCGTGCAATATCAAGCCGCCCACGTTGTCTTACAGCAATTGATTCGGCATCGATCCAGTCTTTTGGTCGTGCTGCAAAAGCCTTCATTATGAACAGATCATCGGCACTACATACAGGTAGCGACAAACCATCGGCAAAAGTATAGGGCGAGGCATTTTCCATCATTTCATTCTCAAAGGGTAACGCGGCAAATGTAATGTCGATTGCAACTCCGTTGCTGCTTTTTATAAGAAGTACCCGGTTAGCGACAGCAAACTGAAAAGCATCAGAAATACGGCTCTCAAATCGTTTCAGTATGCTCCCGGCAAATTCAGCTTCTTCTCCGAAACCGGCAAGAACGGCAATGTCAGCATCCTGTGTAAAGCGAATCTCACCCCATCTGATGACGGCAAGTCCGCCAATGACACAATATGTCCAGTTCATTGACGTGAGGTAGTCGCATACTTCTTTTGCCGCGCTGAAAAGTTTATTCATAATAAGCTCCCAGACCATTTCTACAGACCATTATACCATACTTGAAAGATCAAGAATCAGAACAAATGAGACAG
>CAZMWO010000719.1:0-2002 GCA_964569565.1 uncultured bacterium
CATGAATCAAGTTCAGTTTGACTCAATCTGCTAAGCTGTTCCGGCGCATATGAACCTGCATTCCCGGATTTTATAGCTAGTTTTTCCATAAATCCGGCCGAATAGGGTCGGCACCAGTCCAGCGTAAAAAATATTTTTTATTTTATTTTTTATGCTTGTTTTTTCTTACAAAACATGTTATAATTTATAACATGAACAAGTCATCAACCCGCAGAACGCAGAACATCAAAGGAACTAATTACGTTTACGAGGACTACCCATACTGGGACACCGCGAAGAAGCAGGTGAGGCATAAGCGTGTCTACATCGGCAAGCTTGATAAAGACGGTGTGTTTCTACCTAATAAGGCATATCAGGCCCAAGAGAAGCTTCAGGAGGTTCAGGCGAAAGCGGAGACTGCTTCTCCCAAACCTGCTTTAAGAGTTTATTGCGGAGCGACGCATCTGCTTGATGCGATCGCCAAAAGATCGGGGATAATTGACGATCTCAAGACAGCCTTCCCAGAGGACTATCTTAAGTTGCTCTCTCTGGCCTATTACCTGGTGCTTGAGAGCGACAGCCCTATGTATCGTTTTTCCAAATGGGCGCATAATCATTCCCATCCGCTTGGTGAAGACATTCCAGACCAGCGCATCAGCGAACTCTTCTCCAGTATCAGCGAAAACGCCAAGATGATGTTCTTTGAGAACCAAAGCGCCCGCCGAATTGAAAAAGAACACCTTGTATATGATACGACCAGCATTTCATCATACTCAGAGATGATTAATCTGGTAAAACGCGGCAAGAACAAGGATGGAGACCCTTTACCACAGATCAATCTGGCACTGGTGTTCGGCCAAGATTCCATGATGCCGGTCTATTACCGGAAGCTTCCGGGCAACATCTCTGATACGATGACTATTCGCAAGCTGTTGAAAGATATCGAGTTTATCAAATGTAAAAAGGTTAAACTCGTCATGGATCGAGGCTTTTTCAGCAACAAGAATCTCAACAGCCTGTTTCAGAACCATCACAAGTTTCTGATCGCAGGAAAGCGCAACACAAAATTCGTTGGAGCGCTGATTGAGAAGGTTCGGGAAAGCATCAAGGACTTCTCCAACTATGATGTAGAGCAGGATGTATACAGAATTTCAACTATGGAGAAGTGGCCATACGAAGAATACGACCGCGATGGAAATGTAATTCTTGAAGCCGAACGACGGATCTATGTCCATGTCTACTACAATGGCCAGCGAGCCGAAGAAGAAAAGACAAGCTTTATCAAATCTCTGGCTGATTGTCAGTCTGCTATTCTGGAAGGATCTTGCTCGGATGCCCAGCAGGCAATCTGCGACAAGTATTTTCAAGTTAAGACAACACCGGCAAGAGCCGCCAACCTTCAATACAAAACAAGTCACCAGTAACTCAGATGACAAAAACTGCCGGCATGATCGGGTTATTCCCTGGGTAGAAATTTATCTATTCCGAGATCTTCAGGCGTGTAACCCGCCAGATTTTTCAGCTTTTGATCGGCATTTCCGAGTTTGGCAAGCCAGTAAACCATTTTACTTTTTTTTGATTTGACCGCTTCGTGCAAGGGAGCGTTGCCGAGCCTGTTTTGCTCATTAACGTTCAATTTTTGCATGATCAGGAAAATTAAAATTTCTTCATTATTGGCCATGACAGCAGCATGCAAAAGATTGTTTCCCTCTTTATCTTTGCGTGCAAGATCATAACCTGTCGCTGCAAGATACTGCAAAAACTTTGTTTGCCCGGCCTTCACCGCGACCTGTAGAAGGTTTTCGCCAGAACTGTTTTCGAGTTCTATGATTTGCTTCATCAACGCATCTGCAGAAGCTTGAGGATTTCTTTCCTGCAAACTGTGTTTCAACAGTTCATATTGGCTTTGATGGCCATATTTGGCCGCAAGATGAAAAAGGGTGTTACCAGATTCATCTGCACCGGTTGGCGATAAACCTGTCTGCAAAAGCAAACCTAAAACAGACTCATCGCCGGCATATAA
>CAZMWO010000720.1:0-1996 GCA_964569565.1 uncultured bacterium
CCCTGCCCCTGCTGACCGAAAGCTGAAACCTGATATTCAGGTGATGTCAAAGCCTCTGGCGGCGCATTTGCTTACGAGGTCGAAATACAACTCCTGCGTAAGGCCATAGTTGCCAAGACGATTGGCGTGCTTGCCGTATTCGCCATGGTAGTCGCTGCCACCAGTCGACAGCAGATTGTGCTGCCCTGCCAGTGCCGCAAACCTTTTGACATCCGATGGCGTGTGTTCAGAATAGTAAGTCTCGATGCCATCCCACTTGAAGCCTGAAATATGCGACCAGACGTTGTCCCAGTCACTGGTCAGGCCGGGGTGCGCAACCACCGCCAGGCCGCCGGCAGCGTGAATCACTTCTATGCCGACTTCAGGCAATACGTGGTCTTTGGGCACATAAGCCGGTCGGCCGCGCGAGAGATACTTCTCGAAAGCGCCCTGAAAATCTTTTACATAAGCTCGTTCCTGCAGATAACGGGCGATATGCGGACGACCAAGAACCTTTTCAGGCGACTTCTCAAACCGCTCTTTCAGTTCGGCAACGTCGAGTCCGAGCCCGGCCAGCAGATCAACCATTTTGAGAGCGCGATAAAAACGCTGCTCTCTCTGTTCATTGAGCAGCTTCTGCAAAGCAGGAGCCTTTTCGTCGATGTAAAGACCGAGTACATGCACCGATGTATCACGACCTTGCCAGCCGCACGACAGTTCGATACCCGGCACCAGTTTCATGCCCGAGCGTCTGGCTGCCTGACGGGCCTCGGCCAGGCCGCCTACCGTGTCGTGATCGGTTATGCCGATTACCGAGAGTCCGCTTTCGCCAGCGCTTTCTATGAGCTGAGTAGGAGTGAGAAGGCCATCAGAGGCTGTGCTGTGCGTATGCAGATCGGCAAAAATATTCTTCTGCTTTTTCAATGTATCTTCCTTTCACTGCGGCTAATGCTGTATTATCTTATATTACAGCATTTTCGCCGAAACTTCCAGAACTCTCGATTTCGAGTGAGCAGGTGCTTTGAGAAAAGCAAATACTGTTGTTTGACAAGCTGCATTACAAAACAATATAATTGCATACCCTTGATAGGGAGGTAAATGAATGAGAAACAGAATTTTCGCAGCAGTTCTGATGCTGCTCATGACCGGAACGACCCCGATTCAGGCGCAACCGCGCAATATGCTGCCGAGATTTCCCGAGCTGATAATCGAAAAAGGCCTCTCTGAGAGCTTCGAAGTGAGCGAGTGCGCCGCCAAAGTAGATATTTCGGGCAACGATGCCGACTCATCGCTGAAAGTGACGATCAAAAACATAACCGACAAGCCGATAAGCAGTTCGATCAAATACCGGGTACTCTACCCTGCCGGCGAAAGTCACGTAAGAATACGCGTAGACGGAAAATCAGTCAGTTTCGACCGCGCCAACCCGCGCCATGCTTTTGAGCTTCAGCCCGGCGCGATGATAAACTTCGAAATAACAGCCAGAACCTCGGTTAACTATAGCGTTGACAGCGTCAGAAAAGCGCTGCGCGATCAGGAAGACGGGAACAACAAGCGCAAAAAAGGCTTTTTGATGGAAGATTTCACGCGCCTGTTCGAGCGCGAAAAGTTCGGCCGGCGCTTCATGGTCGGGCCACTGGTTTCCAAGTGGGGCCTTTTCCCTGTTGATTTCCTCAAAACCAGCATCGAAATCAGCGTTCCATCAGAGTTTACGATGGTTTCACCTAATGCTGAAATCTGGAAAGAGAGCCACAGCGGTAATACCAGAGTATTCAAGTCGGAAGCGCTCGAAAACTTTGCTGCGGCAGTGTTTTTACCAGAAGGCGACCGCGAAGATTTCATCAAAACCCAGCAGGTGCTGACCTCAGAAAACTTCATGCACTGAACTGAAACCGACATAAAAAACGCCCCGTTCCCGGGGCGTTTTTTATTTTGTCAATAATCGTCAGATCGGGCAGGATCCGCCGTCGCAACCACCGTGACCGTCGTCGTCATCACCATCCTGGTCATCGGGATC
>CAZMWO010000721.1:0-1992 GCA_964569565.1 uncultured bacterium
GCATAAGCACATCCTTGTGCAAAAAGTTTCCGCTTTTGGGAAGCCTGCCGGCGCCCTATATTGAGGTTTTTATAAAAACGAATTCAACTTTGCCAGAGAACCAGGTCGCAGAATCCATGTCTGTTTGCCGCTCTGGGTCCTGCGACTGCGCGCAGGATGATGGCATAAGTGCAGGTCTTTGGCCGGGAATTGCGGCTAATTTTCTGGTTGAACTGTAATGGCAGCCGGGTCGAGGATTTCGATAAGGGCATCGGGGTCGATGCGATATTCGCTGCCGTAGCCGCCAAAAAAGCCGTGCGCTTCGAGCAGTCGCAAGGTCAGCCGGTTCCATTTAAGGGTTTTGCCGGTTTTCTGATCGACGAGATCAACATCGCCTTTCTCGAAAAGGCCATCGCCCCAAGGGCTCGGAATTTTGCCGCGATCATCGCGAACCTTTATCAGGTAGCGGTTATCGACGAGCACTTCCTGTTCCATCAGGTCGGCGCCACGCTCAGCCATATCCTGCAGACAGGCAGCGATCCGTGCAGTGTCGAGATGCAGGCGCTGTATCGCCTGATGATCGGCCTCGAGAATGTCGGCAAGCTTGCGGTCGTCGTGCCCGAGAAAGCCCTTGAGGGTCAGAACGCCGGGTCGCATCTTTTCCTGAATCAAGTCGAGTTCTGGAGTCTGCTTCACTGCTTGCTTCCTTTCACGAGAACTTGTCGTAATAAATTCTGTCTGCAGGCATTCCTTTGCCGGTCAAAACCTTGACGCAGGCGTCGATCATGCCGGGACTGCCACAGAGGTAGGCTTCGAGTTCTTTCATATCGCCATAGTTGCGGGCGACGACATCGGTGATGATTCCCTTTTCATAGTGGTGGTCGCTGTCGTCTTTCGAAAGTGCCGGCACAAACCTGAACCAGGGATGTTTCTTTTCGATCGCCCTGAATTCTTCGACATAGTAAAGATCGCGCTGCGATACTGCACCGAAAAAGAAAGTAGCCTTACGATTGCTGATGCCGCGATCGATCATATCGAGAATGATGCTGCGAATCGGCGCCAGGCCGGATCCGCCGGCGATGCAGACAATTTCGCGGTCGGTGTCGCGCAGAAAGAACTCGCCGAATGGCCCGATCAACCGCGCTTTGTCGCCTGCCTTCAGATGTTTGAACACATAAGTAGTGACCATACCGTTGGGCACGTATCTGATCACAAGTTCGATCGCCCGGTTATCGGAAGGTGCTGAGCTGATCGAGTAGGCACGCGAGGTTTCTTCTCTGACGTCGTCATAGGGCTTACTGAAAAGATTGGCGAACTGCCCGGCCTTGAACTTGATGGTTTCACCCTCTGGCAGCTTAAATCTGAGGCCTTTGATATCATGGGTAAAATCGGTGATCGACTCGATGACTGTTTCGAATTCTTTGATACTGAGCAATTCTTCGGGCACTTCGATTTTAACATCACCGCGCACCTTTACCTGGCACGAAAGCCGTATATCGGTCTTTTTCTCTTCGTCGTTAAGATAAGGAACTTCGGTGGGAAGCAGCGGTCCGCCGCCTTCGAGCACGCGACATTTACAGGTGCCGCAGCTGCCACGGCCGCCACAGCCGGAGGGAAGAAACAGCTTCTGGCCGGCCAGGGTGGTCAGCAGGCTGGCGCCGCCTTCTACTTTGAAATTTTTCTCGCCCTTGTTTACGTCGATGCTGCATTCGCCATAGTTGGCAAAAAAGAACTCTGCCACCAGCAGCAGCAGAGTGAGAATTCCGCTCAGGGCGCTCAATACAAGCACAGCTGTAATTATCGGTGTCATAATTCCTGCCTGTCAGTTGATTCTTACGATACCGGAAAACCCGATAAAGGCCATGGCGATGATGCCGGTAATGACCAGCGCAATGCCGGCGCCTTCGAGTTCAGGAATAACCTTCGACTTCTTTTCCATGCGGGCCCGGATGCCTGCCAGAGCGGCAATGGCCAACGCCCAGCCGGTTCCGGCACCGAGACCGTAGGCGATCG
>CAZMWO010000722.1:0-1989 GCA_964569565.1 uncultured bacterium
AGTGGATAATGTTTCCATCGACCAGTTTCCAGATCGGTTCCGACCACAGTGGAATGATATTCGAAAATCCATTCTGGCAGGCAGTTACAACCCATTACCTGTAAAAAGGGTTGATATTCCAAAGGCCACTGGCGGAACTCGCCCGTTGGGAATTCCATGTGTTCTTGACCGGCTGATACAACAGGCTATATGCCAGATTCTCATGCCTATCTTCGATCCGGGTTTCTCAGAAACCAGTTACGGTTTTCGTCCGGGCAGATCAGCCCATGATGCTGTCAGAAAGGCGAAAGAATATATCAGAGAAGGCTATCGAACTGCTGTCGATACCGATCTGGCGAAATTCTTTGATACAGTGGAGCATGACGTTCTGATGTGTCGAATAGCCAGAAAAGTGCGCGATAAAAGAGTTCTGAGCCTTATCGGTAAATTTCTTCGCGCCGGAGTGCAGATAAAAGGCCGATTTCAGAAAACAGTCAGAGGTGTTCCTCAGGGTGGGCCGCTGTCACCACTGCTGGCAAATATCATGCTCGATGATTTTGACAAGCAGCTGGAAAAGCGCGGTCTCAGATTCGTGAGGTATGCTGATGACTTCATCGTTTTCGTCAAAAGCCGCCGCGCCGGAGATCGGGTAAGCGCAAGCATTCGCCGATTCCTTGAGCGCCGTCTGAAATTGAACGTGAACGATGAAAAGAGCAGAGTTGGCCCGACAGATGGCACTGAATTTCTGGGCTTTGTGTTCAAGAAATTCAAGGTGCGCTGGAGTGACAAAGCCTTTTCTGAATTCAAGCGCCGGGTGCGTGAATTAACCGGCAGAAGCTGGGGCGTTTCTCTCGATTATCGTCTGAAAAAGCTGACACTTTATGTTCGGGGCTGGATGAATTATTTCGGAATTTCCGAATATTATGACCCGGTCTCCGAAATCGATATGTGGCTTAGAAGGCGAATCAGAGCCTGCATCTGGAAACAATGGAAGAAACCGCGGACTCGAATCAGAGAGTTGAGAAAACTGGGCACCAGTCTGAAATCTGCAATATTCGCAGGAATCAGTCGCAAAGGCCCGTGGCACAGCGCCAGAACCAAGGCCATTCAAATCGGAATATCAAACAGCTGGCTTACAAAAATGGGGTTGATCTGCGTGAAAGATCTGTGGGTGAAGATTCACTATCCGGCTACGGCTCGATTAAGTTCATGAACCGCCGGATGCGGACCCGCATGTCCGGTGGTGTGGGAAGGAGGGGGGAAAGCCCCCTCTTTACCCGATTCGATGGTCTTCATTTATCGTTTTTTTCAGTTTTCCACGGGTTGAATAATGGGATATCACATCCCTGGAAATCACTTTCATTTCTTGTTACCAGAATCAAATTGTGAGTTCTGGCAATTGATGCAATCAAACCATCTATTGCTGCAAGCGTAAGACCCTCTTTTTCAGCAGTAGCCTGCATTTCACCCCAATTTTCAGAAACAGTCAAATCAACTGAAAGTATCCGGTCATTATAATCTTCAATCAATGTGTTGAGCCACTCCGTAAGCTTGGCTTTCTTCTTGGAATTTGGTAGCCTTGAAACACCTTTTCTGATTTCGCCAATGGTTAAAACACTTAAATAAAGCCTGTCAGATGGTGTCTCCTGAAGCCATTCAATCAGCAGCTTACTTGGACAAGGTTTTACAATTTCTGAGACAACGCAGGTATCTACAAGGTATTTCAAAGGTCGATTCTCCTGGGGCCGTCTTTTTGCCGAGTAAGCTCTAATTCAAGACTGGCCTTTGGACAAGAAAGTAAAAAATCCTTGAAAGAAGGTTTTGCAGATTGCAATTCCTCAAACTCTTCGACTGAAACAATAACGACAGCTTCAGCTCCATGCCTGGTAACATATTGAGGACCATTCTTGATTGCTTCGTCAACAAGCTGACTAAATTTTGCCTTGGCATCCTGAAGTTTCCAAAATGATTTCATTTTCGGCCTTCCAAATTTTCATAGCCACCACATAC
>CAZMWO010000723.1:0-1988 GCA_964569565.1 uncultured bacterium
AATAACCAGAAGCCAGAACAATTTTTCTACTTTTTCTGCGCTCATGCATTAAAATGTATTCTCATCACAGCAGCATGTCAATGCCTGGACTGACATACCAATATATTATTGATACTGAAATACACAGGTAAGATTGATGTTTGAGTTCAGGCGAAAATTTTTGAGCGTAGCTATTCTCAAAAGCTTATGATAGTGGTAGATTGTCTGCATGAAATGGCCCGATCCGCTGACCCGCAGACAGCTTGCGCGCACGCTCGCCAATCAGGCGAAGCCTGCCAGCACAAGGCTGCAACCAAGAAACAGCAACAACACTGCACCCTCTACACCACGCATAAACTGCCGTGAGTGTATGAGCTTTTATATCACCTGGGAAACCGCCACGCCTTATGGCTGCAGGGCACATGGCTTTAAATCGGCACAGATCCCTTCTATGGTCGTGTTTTCGACATCAGGCGAGCACTGTCTGCTGTTTCGCCCTAAAACCAGCTGAATTCGTATTCTTGCAAAAGACCCTTATCTGTGCTATTGTTTAACGCCATTGCAGGATACATTCATTCCAATGAATTGCAGTCGAAGTGAGATTTTTCTTAAACATTTAAAGATAACTGTCGATAACTATTAAGAAAAATACCTGTCAGAAGGCAGGTGACTGCAAGGAGGCGCGAAATTAATAAAATGACTAAACAAAGCAGGATTCACTTCATAGGAATCGGCGGCGTTGGAATGAGCGGTCTGGCTCACATCTTTCTCAATCGTGGCTACAGAATCTCAGGTTCAGACATTTCTGAAAGCGAACGCACCGAAGCGCTCGCGGCGCGCGGAGTAGACATTTTTATCGGGCACAGCGCGTGCAACCTGCCGGCCGACACTGGCCGGGTCGTAGTCTCAACCGCAATCAAATCTGACAATCCTGAACTGGTCAGTGCACACAAACGCAATGTCCCGGTTCTTCATCGTTCAGATCTTCTGGCAGAACTGTTTCTCGACTCAAAGTGCGGCGTCGCGGTCGCCGGCTGTCATGGCAAAACCACTGTCAGTTCAATGCTGGCAACCGTGCTCAAGGTTACCGAAAAAGATCCGACCTGTGTCATCGGCGGCTATGTAGCGGCTTTAAATGGCTATTCATCTGCCGGCCATTCTGAACTTTTTGTTGCTGAAGCAGACGAAAGTGACGCCACCTTTCTCAAGTATTTTCCACAATACGGCGTCATCACCAACATCGACAACGATCATCTCGACCATTACGACAGCATAGCTGCCATTATCAAGGCATTTGAAGTCTTTGCCGGACACATTTCTCCAGATGGCGCGCTGTTCATGTGTGCCGACGACACTCTCACGAGAAACCTGGCAGTTCCCGAAAAACTGCGCACAGTAACCTACGGAATTGAAACTCCGGCCGATTTCATGGCTGCCAATATCAGTTTCCAGCCTTTTGGGTCGCACTTCGACCTTATGGTAGCCGGTCGCAACTATGGCTGCTTCGAGCTTTGCGTGCCAGGCCGACACAACGTTCTCAATGCCTTGTCGGTAATTGCCTTCTGTGTTGAAATCGGAATGACGCTCAGCGAAATTCAGACAGGGTTCAATCAGTTCCGTGGTGCCGGCAGACGCTTTGAAAAGAAAGGTGAATGCGAAGGCGTTACCTTTATCGACGACTACGGACATCATCCAAACGAAATCAAAGCAACCCTCGAAGCAGCAACAAGTCTTGGCGCACGTCGTGTCGTGGTAGTTTTTCAGCCACACCGCTACTCACGCACCCTTTTCCTGTCACATGAATTTGGTCGCTGTTTTGATAATTGCGACAAGCTTTTTATAACCGATATTTATCCGGCCTCCGAGCAACCGATTCCCGGAGTTACCAGTCGCGTGATTCTCGATCACATGCCGGTAGCCAACCGCCGCAAGGTGAAGATGGTCAAAAACGTCGATGACGTTAAATTACATCTGCTCAACTTTGTTGAGCCGGGCGACGTGGTATTCAC
>CAZMWO010000724.1:0-1988 GCA_964569565.1 uncultured bacterium
ACAGGAAAAACTCGATCACGCACTCGAGAAGTCGATTTTACCTGAGGTTCCGCCCGGCGAAAACCTGTGCTCAGAATGGCTGATCGCCTTGCGCCTGAAAAGCGGTCTCTGAAAAGTTCGCAAAGTGTTTGTTACAGCTTGTTCAGAAAGCTTGATAATTTTTACCAGACCAGTCTAGTATTTTTACTAGACTGGTCTAGTGTTTTGCTAAACAATGACTTCAGCCTCAGTCGGTGCCGAAGTATTCGCCTGCGGCAAGTCCAAGTTGTTCAATGCCGGTACCGCTGATGACAATTTTTTCGGCGGCCCAGCATCCAAACCAGTTATCACCAGCTGATCAGTCACCGCATTGTTGTTCGTATCGACGAACGCCACAGAGGCCGAAACTCCTTCATTAGCCAGCGCCAGAGAAATTGCGCTCAAAATTTCAGCTCTGGTGTAAATCTTGTTGCCCGAATCCTGATCAGGAAAGTTAATCAGAGCATCATTGCCATTCCTGTCAGCAATGGTCAACGAGACATCGCTCGCCGGATCCCAGGTATCGTTTTCGGGATCCCACGCCGAACTGTTCGTTTGAGCAACAACTGCATCATTGAAAACCTCCGGATAAGACGGGCCTGTACCGTTTGCAACTCCAACAGGTAGACCTAGATCAACGAAATCGCCTGTTACGTTTAGAATTGCGAGCTGCTTATTGCTGCCTCCGAAATCACTGACGATACGGAATGAGTCGGTATTACTGTTATATGAAGCAGTGGCTCTGACACCATTATTTTTCATAGCCTCGTTTATCACATTTACAATTTCTGCAGTTGAATAAGATACTCCGGGCAAGAATGATACTGTTCCAACACGGGCGGGCGTAAATTGATTGTCTGCGATGTCAAAACCAGCACCTGAAACTGGTGTCCAGATTGAGCCAAAACCAACCGGATAACCCTGAATTATTGCGGCTCTTGGAATGGGCGAAAATGTTATAAACGTTCGATCTTCAGATACAGATTCATTTCCAAATGAGTCTTTTGCCAAAATTCGATAATGATACATCGTAGATGGAACAAGATTGAAGATTGAAATTGAGTGGGATGCATTGTAGGTGTCCCAGTCTGACAAAGTGCCGTATGCTGCAGACAGTCCATACTCGACTCTACAGACCGCAGTTTCGTTGGTCATAGCATTGACAACTGCAGATATGTCAGAGGGCTGAACATAAATATACGAAATGATCGGCGAAATAATATCTGCAGTAGCAAAAACTTCCCAGCTGTCGCCATCCCAGATGTATGAGCGCCCGTCGAGGCTGTTCAGATACGCCCAGTTCAGCTCAGGGTTAACCGGTGGAACGTCGAGAAAACCTTTCCAAACCAGGCTGGCGCCGGCAGGGCCTTGCGGGCCCATTGGACCAGCAGGACCCTGCGGGCCGACGGGACCCTGCGGGCCGATCAAGCCGTTCATGGCCATTGTCTGCCAGGCAGTACCGTTCCAGATATAGGATTTTCCATCGACTGTGTTGTAATAGGCCCAGTTGAGTTGTGGGTTGAGGGGGGCTGTATCTAGAGAACCTCGCCACGAGATACCGATACCATCGGCACCAGGTGCGCCAGCAGGTCCTTGCGGGCCGGCGAGGCCTTGCGGACCCATGGGGCCAACTGGACCCTGCGGGCCGGTGATGCTTTCGGTCATGATCTGCCAGGTGGTGCCGTCGAAGATGTAGGCTTTTTTATCGGTGCTGTTGTAGTAGGCCCAGTTGAGCTGGGGGGAAGCGGGGTGCGCAGTCTGGGTGCCTTTCCAGGTCATGCAGGCACAAGATGACGCGTCTTTGGCGAGCGTTACCAGCGGCAGAGTTACCAGCTGACCGGCGGCAACAGTTATGTTGTCGAGACGGGAACGGGCCAGGCCGGGCGCGGTAAACAGCACAGAATAGTCGCCTACCGGCACGCCGGAAATCACAAAATAACCGTTGTCATCAGTGAAAGCCGCGAAGGATG
>CAZMWO010000725.1:0-1984 GCA_964569565.1 uncultured bacterium
CCGGAAATATCGCCGCGCGTCAGGCCCCAGAGATATTCATAAGTGCGCATATACCAGATATGCAGAGATGATTCGATTTTGGCTTTCTGCTGGATCTTGCGGTAAACGCCTGCCATATCGAGCTGATGAATGCGCTGCAGGGAGTCGTTGATCACCAGATCGCTGTAAAGGTTCGCCACCAGTGGCGTGCGGTCTTCGATACCAGCCAGCGCCAGGCGCATGCGGCGGAACAGGCCAACATTGTCGTAGCGGTTCGCCGGAATCAGCACGTGATGACCGATTTCGTGCGCGAGAATCTGCACGGCGCAGTCGCCGACGTGGTGGCGGCGCACCGAATCGAGGTCGATGACGACACGATGATCGGCAAGCCTGATCATGGCGAAGCTGCCGGTCAGTCCTTCGAGCTGCGCATCCTGCGCCGACAGGCACCAGGTCGGCTCGCGCAGGGTCACATAAGGGCTCCAGATGGCGACCGCCTGTGGCCAGGCCTCGACCCAGCTTTTTTTGAGGCGGTTGACGGTAACGACCGTATCAGCCATCAACCGCTCCGAACTGAAAAACCGAATGCGATGAAGCTGTGGTCAGAAACAAGGTTGAATCATGCTTTGCCCAGGTCGTAAGATCCTTGTAGCGGCCCAGTATCTTTGCCGCCGCCCCTGAGGCCGAAGAAACCGGAGCAAGAATAAAATCCGCTGACCCGTCAAATGCATCTGAGCACTCGAGCAGAATACAGCCAAAGCGGTCGGCAAACACAACCCCCGTCTGCTGGCCATCTGAAACAAAAACCATATTCTCGCGCAGCAGCAGACGCGGCGGGCGCATGAATTCACCGCCAAAACCTTTGAAACTGCCAACGGCGGTTCCCTGTGAATTTTCACTCTGCCCCCACGCATGCTGCAAATCTGGCCCAAAAGGCGTATCGCCGAATATAACCGAAAGAATCTCCGGCCTCAGCTTCTGCGCAAAGTCGAGCTGTCGCCGCAGATGTGCCATACCACAGCGCCAGGCGGCAAAGCGACCGGCAACCAGCAACTCATCGACATCTGTCGCCAGAACCACGATTTTCTGCATCATGGCAAGCCAGGCCTTTGCAGCTGCCGATGAGTGACGCAGGATCTTTTTGAGGGCGGTAGTCAGCGATCTGAGCAGGCGCGCCGGGTTGCCCGCAGTCAGCTTCGGGTTCGGCAGCAGCAGAAGGCGGCAGGCCTGGTGCAGTTCGAAATCTGAACCGGCGGTGCCGGATGCCAGAAAATCGATGGTGTCGCGAAACAGCAGGTCAAATACCTTACGACTGCGTGTTTTGTCATACCCATGCACCGCAGCAAAAACCGGTTCGAGCACAGTCTTGAACCAGGCCGGCACTGCAGCTGGATCAAAACGGTTCGAAGTGGCAGCAGCCTGCCGCAATGACTGATTTAGCGCATCGGCATTTTCGCGCAACAGTTCGATCAGCGGTTTAAAGGCTATTTTTTCCATTTGAGCCAGCGCCGGTAATTGTTATACCTCTGATGCAGGTATTTGAGCTTGAGAATGTCATCGGCCATGTGACCGTATATCTTGCCGGATTTTGCCATTGTTGCCAGCTGCTTTTCGATGGCATTCATGCGCTTTTCGACATCGGTCTTCGAGATGCCTTCGAGCCCGGCCTCAAATTCTTTCTCGAGATTGACGACCGGGTCTGATTTCTGTAGACCGAGCCGGTAGTATTCTTCGCAGGAAAGGTCGAAAAGTTTGCGCAGCCAGCTGATGCGATCGACGCGATAAGCTTCGTGGCGCGGTTCGTCGAAAAATGGCGATTCAAGATGCGGACTGAGCGTATCATGCAGGACAAAGGGTATTATCTGGCGCAGGTCTTCGAGTTGAACTGCGTCGGCGCCACGAAAATAAGCAAGTGCCTTGGCAAACTGTATGATAGTCATAAGTTTGCGCACTGACAGACCGTTCTTTGTCTGCGAACCGAGGTCGCGCACCAGGTCTTTGCCTG
>CAZMWO010000726.1:0-1975 GCA_964569565.1 uncultured bacterium
GTTCAGGAGCAGGAACGCGGTATAACCATTACCAGCGCCGCGACCCGCTGCAAATGGCTCGATGCAGATATCAACATCATCGACACCCCAGGGCATGTGGATTTTACTGCCGAAGTCGAACGGTCACTGCGCATTCTTGACGGCTGCGTCGTGCTGTTCTGCGCAGTAGCCGGGGTTCAGCCGCAGTCAGAAACCGTCTGGCGCCAGGCCAACCGTTACGCCGTTCCCAGACTGGCTTTTGTCAATAAAATGGACAGAGTCGGCGCCAACTTTCATCGCGTCGTTACCCAGATAAGAGAACGCCTGAAGGCACAGCCACTGATACTGGCTCTGCCAATCGGTTCGGAAGATAACTATGCCGGGCACATCGACCTCGTCGAATTGAAAGCTTACATCTGGGAGAGCGGCGAAAAAGAGGCTCCCGGCACCCGCACCGCAGTAGAAATTCCAGCTGCCATGCGTGAAGAAGTAAAAAACGCGCGTATAGCACTGGTCGAAACACTGGCTTCACACAATGAAGAAATGTTCAACCGATACCTCGCCGGCGAAGACATTGATACAGATCTGATCAGGTCGGCTATCCGCAGCGCCACGCTTGCGAACGAGATCGTTCCGGTGCTTTGTGGTTCATCCTTTCGCAACAAGGGCGTTCAGGCACTGCTCGATGCAATCGTACAATATCTGCCTTCTCCGCTCGACATCCCGCCGGCAACCGCCTTTACGCAGGACACCGACGAACCGGTAGAAATCCCGGCCGACCCTTCCCTGCCCTTCTCGGGCATGGCTTTCAAGATCGCGGCTCTGCCTCATATCGGAAAGCTTATTTATCTGCGCGTGTATTCAGGCACTCTCAAGGCCGGCGATCAGGTTTATAACGTCACCCGCGGCAGCAAAGAGCGTATCGGCCGCATACTGCAGATGCACGCGAATCAGCGCACCGACCTCGAAGAGGTTCAGGCCGGCGATATCGTCGCAATTGTCGGACCAAAGCGTATGGGAACCGGCGATACTCTGGCATTCAGCAAAGATGCGCCAGTTCTCGAGAAGATCACCTTTCCCGAAACCGTCATTTCGGTTGCGATCGAGCCTGAGACAAAAGGCGAGCTGACGAAACTGAGCACGGTTCTACACACGCTGATGGACGAAGACCCAACCTTTAAAGCCTCGATGGATCAGGATACCGGCGAAACCATCATTTCCGGAATGGGCGAACTGCACCTCGAAATCATCGTCGATCGAATCGTTCGCGAGTTCAATGTGCGGGCGAAGATAGGCATTCCCCAGGTTGCCTACAAGGAAGGCATCCGGCGTATTGCGCACACAGAGGGCAAATGCGCCAAGCAGACCGGCGGGCGCGGTCAGTATGGCCATGTCGTCATGGACATCGAACCGCTCGAGCGCGGCGGCGGATATGTGTTCGACACGCAGATAAAGGGCGGAACCGTGCCTTCTGTCTACTTTCCCGGCATCGAACAGGGAGTGCGCGAAGCGCTCAGCGAGGGCCCCATGGCCAAATACCCCGTCGTCGATGTCAAGGTAACGCTTCTCGATGGTTCTTATCACGAAGTCGACAGCAGCCTGATCGCGTTCAAAACCGCAGCTATCGAGGCGATGCGCGAAGGCCTGGCCCAGGCACAACCGGTACTGCTCGAACCGGAAATGCGGGTTGAAATTGAAACGCCGGAGCAGTATATGGGCGACATCATCGGGCACATAAACTCACGCCGGGGGCGCGTCGTAAACATGGAAATGCGCAACGACCTGCGCATCATCGAGTGCCACGTGCCGCTCGCCGAAATGTTCAACTATTCGACACACCTGCGAACGCTCTCACAGGGCCGCGCCTGCTACAGCATGGAAGTGCTGCATTACTCCGAAGTGCCCGAGAGTGTCGCCACAAAAATTCTGCATCCGGCCCGCGCCGTAAAACGCTAGTCATCTGTCACATAAGAGTTTGAGAATTCAATCTGAGAGT
>CAZMWO010000727.1:0-1973 GCA_964569565.1 uncultured bacterium
CCCTATATTGAGGCTTCAATAGCTACAAATTCAACTTTGACAAAGCACTAGTCCTCTGGCCTGGAACTGGTCGCGCAGTCGCACGACCAGAAAATAATCGTTAAAATCTGCGCAATCACCCGGGCGATTCTTTCCTGATGCGCCCGAGTATCACCCACATCCTGTGGGCGACTGCGGATCATATTCGCACTTTCTTTGTGTCTCTGCGGCCTGGTGCGAGATCTTCTCAGCGCATGATGAAGGTATCCAGCCAGAGGCTGGCATCAGCCGGCAGGCTGCTGGCAATTCTTAACTGCAGACTCTTTGCCGCAGCAACTTCGGCGCCCTGCGGATCGAATTTGAAGGCGAACGAATTGGCGGTCCAGTTGCCGGGAACTGCTTCAAAAGACACTTCTGCCAGACGGCGCGCGAGAACGCTGCCTTTTTCGTCGAGCATTTCGGCGATTACCATGCCTTTGAGCTGACGATCACCCTGATAAAAGAACGAACAGGTGAATTCATGTCCGTATTTAAGGCCGGCGACCGAAAAAGGCTGAAACGAGAAGCCTGACTCACCGGAAGCGGCACCCTTGACCAGCAGCGATGAATAACCGCTGTTAGCCTTAGACAGATCGATCCCGATCTGTCCACCGCGTACTGTCAACGCCTCGGGATAACCTTCGACCGTGCGCCGCTCAAAGTCTCCATTGACAAGCAGATTGACCGGATCGACCGCTGTGGTCGGCCGTAGCCGCAGATCGTCGAACCAGACACGGCCCAGCGAAATCGGCCCGGTCTGCAATACCAGCCGCATATAAACGTTGCCGGGCGCGAACAGACGCTTCGAATCGGTGTTAACAATGCGTGCCGTAATGGTTATCCAGTCGGCCGACAGGGGCGAAGACTCCCTGACAGCCCAGGCACGGTCGCGCAAACGCTTGTTGGCGTCATAAAGCTCGATACCGATGGCAGCGTTCTGCTGGCCGTTTTCCGAACGGGCCTGACCGGTAAAAGTCAGGTCTGATGCTTCGTTAACCGCAATGTAATCAGAAAGAACCCTGACCGCAGTCATTCTCTGCTCAGCGAGCAGTTCAATTGCCCGCCGACCGGTAACTGAAATCTGTTCGCTCAATCCGACCCTGCCGCTGCTGACTTCCCAGCCCGGCAACCGGCCATCAGCAGCAGGATCAGCCTCAAAGCTGGCATTGGCAATCAGGTTAACCCTGTCAGCCGATAATATCAGCCTGGTGTTATTAAACACTGTCTGCTCGCTAACGTTCATCTTCTTCAGGTTGTTGCGGGCATTTTCGATGCGCTGGCTGGAAGGCGGATGTGTGCTCAGATACTGCGCCAGGCCTTTGGTATCGCCATGCTTTTTGAGGAACTTTTCCCAGAGCGAAACCTGGGCCGCCGGATTGAAGCCGGCAGCAGCCATTTTGAACTGACCGAGATCGTCGGCTTCGTCTTCCTGCTGTCGCGAAAACTGCATCAAAGTCAGGTAGCCGATCAGATTTCCCCAGGTGGCACGGTCTTTCTTGTTCTTTACCGCCGCGTTGAGAACTGCGACAGCAGCCGTCGATGCGCGAAAGTTTTTGAGCGAATGACGGCGTTCGGCATGCGCGAGTTCGTGTGAAATGACCGCTGCCAGCTCATCATCTGAGCCCACCATATCGAGCAGTCCGGTGAAAACATAAACATGTCCGCCCGGTATTACAAAGGCGTTGGCGGTACTGTCGCGGATCACTCTGACGTTAAAATTCATGCCGCGGTTGTTGAACTGTGGCTTGAGCCGCTCAAAAATGCCTGAAACGTAAGATTTGATCTTGGGGTCTTTCTCTTCTTTGTACATCAGCCCCATCCACATCTGCAATTCCTTGCCGAAGCGCTTTTCGGCGCCAACATCGCCAACCAGCCAGAGCGTCATGTTGATTTCCTGGTATTTCTGGTAAGCTTTGAAAATCTCTTGCAAAACATTTTTCGCATCAGCGCGCAGA
>CAZMWO010000728.1:0-1967 GCA_964569565.1 uncultured bacterium
GACGGGGCGCGAGTAGATCTCTTCGGCGGTGGCGATCTGTTCGAACTTTCCGGCGCGCATGATGGCGATGCGATCCGACATCACCATCGCTTCCTCCAGCGAGTGGGTGATGTAAACGAAGGTCTTGCCGGTGCGGGCGTGCAGATTTTCTGGCTCAGCAAGAACTGCCGGCAGGTTCTCACAGGCCAGAGACAGGGCAGAAATGGCATAAAGCTCACTGATCGGGTTTCGATTGATATTCCATAAAGATTCCAGCGCATGAGAAACAGCATCGAGACCGGTATAAAGGGTTGCTTGAGGTGGCAGGCTGAGGCTGAGCTCACTATCAAGAATTGCGGTTGTCGGGAATATATGTTCGCCGGCCAGAGAGTATTTCAGGCCATTGGTCAGATCCCAGAGGGTCGCATACTGGGTAACTTCGGAGCCAGTTCCGGAGGTTGTCGGCACAGCAATTACCGGAATTCTACCGCTGACATCTGCTGACCGGTTATCTCTGAGAATTGCTGACAGAGGTCGCTCAACCGGCAGAGCCAGAGCAATCGAAAATGCTTTGGCCGCATCGATCACACTGCCACCGCCTACGGCCAGAATAGAATCGAACTTCTGCCCACGCAGCGATTCTAAGGCCAGATCCAGTTGATCCAGATCCGGGTTTGGTCTTATCTGATCATAGACCTGCAGTCTACTGTTTCCGGCCCACTCGGCTATTTTGCCGGTTAATCCGCGCCGGGAAAAGCCTGCGGTTGTTACCAGCAGGAGGCTTCTGCCGGATATTGTTGCAAGATAACTGGCCAACCTGGTTGAGACAACTCGAACAGGGTTATAAAACGACCATTCAGTCGATATCTTCTGCATTGAGATACCTCATCAGATCTAATTTGTTCTGGACTGGCGTTCTGGTTGGCCTTCCCAGATTCTTTCTGGATCCGGGCCTGATCAATGCCTCAATGAACACAGGCCCGGCAAGCTTTTCCAGCTCGACCAAGACAGAATGAGCGTTTTCATGATCACTTACCCGTAGATAGTGTTTGAAAGAGCAGGCAGAAGCCAGTTTCTGCAGGTCGACAAACCGGACAGAGCTGGGTTGACCGCCAACAGATTCATGAACACCGTTGTTGAGAACTATGTAAACAAGATTTGCCGGTCGGCATCTGCCGCCGATTACCGGCAAAGCACCAAGATGCATCAGCATCGCTCCATCACCGTCGAGACAATAAACCTTGCGTTCCGGGCGGGCAAGAGCAATTCCAAGCGCAATAGACGATGCGTGACCCATACCACCTACAACAAGAAAGTCTCTTTGCGGCTCACCCCGGCGCTGGCGCAATTCGAAAAGTTCACGCGAAGTTTTACCGGTTGTAGCTACCAGCAGATCCTCTGTTTGAATGTGCTGCAGCAGGAGGTCGATGAATTCCTCACGCAGCATGATTGCCTGAACACTATCCCCGATAGTCGGCAACTGCGCTTTGGCAAAGGTATCTTTTCTTACCAGAAGAGCAACCGGCCCCCTGGTTAAACGACCGTCTGAAAAAAGCTCATCCAATACACCCTCGATAGAGTCTGCTGCATCAATAATTACATAAGGAATACCAACTGTTTTGAGAATGGCCTCAGTCACTTTTCCCTGCAGCAGATGCTGTGGCTCGTCCTTAATCCCGGGTTCGCCACGCCAGCCAATTATCAGCAGCATACCGACCGCATAGATTTCGGGGGCAGCAAGTGAAACCAGAGGATTGATGGCGTTGCCAAGCCCGGAATTCTGCATATACACTGCAGCATATTCTCCTGTGGCAAGGTGGTGGCCGATGGCAAGACCAACGGCATTTCCTTCATCAGCGGTTATAATATGCCTTTCAGGTTGGCAGTCATTATCAAGTGCTTTGCATAATTCTGCCAGGAGGGAATCTGGAACTCCGGCATACATATTGATATTGCGCTTTGCCAGGGCAGCAATGAAACCATGCGGG
>CAZMWO010000729.1:0-1962 GCA_964569565.1 uncultured bacterium
TCAAGATTCATCATGACGAAGCGCGAGGCGTTCCAGAGTTTGTTGGCGAAGTTGCGGCCAATTTCGACCTTGTTTTCGGCAAACCTGATATCCTGACCGACCGGAGCCAGTGAAATGACGGTATAACGAAGCGCGTCAGCGCCGTATTTGCCGATGATTTCGAGCGGGTCGGGCGAATTTCCGAGAGATTTGCTCATCTTGCGGCCCTTCATATCTCTGACGATACTTGTGAAGTAAACATCATGGAACGGGCACTCGCCGACGAAATAGTAGCCGGCCATGACCATTCTGGCGACCCAGAAGAAGATGATATCGGGGCCGGTGACCAGAGTATCGGTCGGATAGAAGCGGCGCAGAGTTTCGGTCTGTTCTGGCCAGCCCATGGTTGAGAATGGCCAGAGCCAGGATGAGAACCAGGTATCGAGAACGTCTTCGTCCTGGGTGATCCCCCGGGTGGCTCCGCATTTATCGCATTTGTCAGGGCAGTCAGAAGCTACCATTACATGACGGCACGAGCCGCAGGTATAAGCCGGAATTCGATGCCCCCACCAGAGCTGGCGACTTATGCACCAGTCTCTTATGTTCTCCATCCAATGTAGATAAACGCCAACCCAGCGGTTCGGCGTAAAGCGCAGTTTGCCGTTCTTAACCGCTTCAATAGCCTTCTCGGCCAGAGGTTTCATTTTAACGAACCACTGATCTGAGAGATATGGCTCGATTACAGTTTTGCAGCGTTCGCAGTGCCCAACGGCAAGCTGGTGGTCTTCGATCTTTTCGAGAAGGCCAAGTTCTTCGAGTTCTTCGACAATCGCCTTGCGGGCGGCAAAGCGCTCCATGCCCTTGAACTTGCCGGCCAGCTCATTCATCACCCCACCCTCGTCCATCACGATGACCTGATCGAGGTTGTGGCGACGACCCATTTCGAAATCGTTGGGATCATGCGCCGGCGTAATTTTGACGGCTCCGGTGCCAAATGCCTTGTCGACGAAATCATCGACAAGAACAGGTATTTCGCGATTAACGAAAGGCAGAATCAGAGTCTTGCCAATAAGATCGGCATATCGCTCATCATGCGGATTTACAGCCACGGCAACGTCGCCAAGCATGGTTTCGGGTCGGGTGGTAGCGACCACAACGTGGCCCTTGCCGTCTTTGCGCGGGTATCTGATATACCAGAGATTGCCGTTGGTGTCTTCGGGAATCTTTTCTTCATCTGACAGAGCAGTTCGACAGCGCGGACACCAGTTGATGATGTATTTGCCCTTATAGATCAGGCCATCCTGGTAGAGCTTAACAAAGCTGCGCTGCACCGCATCGCTGAGGCCCTGATCCATGGTAAAGCGTTCGCGTTCCCAGTCGCATGAACAGCCAAGCTTCTTCAGCTGACTGAGAATGATGCCGCCGTATTTTTCCTTCCAGCTCCAGACGCGTTCGAGAAATTTTTCGCGACCGAGATCGTGACGTGAAAGTTTTTCTTTGGCGAGCGCTTTTTCGACGACGTTCTGGGTGGCGATACCGGCGTGGTCGGTGCCTGGCAGCCATAAGGCTTCACGACCAAGCATGCGCTGATGGCGGACAAGAATATCCTGCAGGGTGTTGTTGAGAACATGCCCCATGGTCAGCATACCGGTGACATTTGGAGGCGGTATGACGATGCAGTATTTTTCGCGGTCGCTGTCGGGGTTGGCTGCAAAACAGCGGCTGTTTTCCCATTTCTGGTAGATCGAATTTTCTACGATCGCTGGATCATACGCCTTGGGAAGAGCTTCAGAACTGGAATTCTGTGACATAATTGGTTCCTGTTGTGGTGAGTGTTACTTTTGAATCAGGTTCAGCAGCTTTTCAAATTCTTCCGGGGCAAGCTTGAGACTCTGAGCCTGCTTGAAGATATTCAGCTTGGTTTCTATAGCCTGGATCATTTCCTTGGTCTTGGCATCAGGCTTGATTGTATTAGCCTTCTGC
>CAZMWO010000730.1:0-1961 GCA_964569565.1 uncultured bacterium
ATTACCAGTGCAAATTCGCGCGCAGGAAAGCCCAGCAGTCCGAGAGGTCGAAAACAGACTTCCCAGAAAAAGGTAAGTTCAGACTGCGATGAAATCGTTACGTAAACGCCGGCAACCAGAAAAACCCCGAGAATGCGCATCATTGAAGCAATAGCAGCTGAGAAGCTGAATCCATCGACACCAAAGCCCTGTATCAGTCCAACAATAATCAGCAGCAACCAGATGCGGCGCACTGACATTAAAATATCGCCAGACTGTACTCCTGACAAATGGCAGACAAACAGCGTGACTGCCAGAATGCCCGTTACAATGGCCGGTCCGAGGGAGTTCAATGAAAAAAACACTATTGCCAGAAACGCAACAAGACCCTTGGTCATCGGGTTTAAACGATAAATCCAGCCGTTACCGGGCTTATAGCTGATCTGCATGCTGGCGTCCCCGGTTCAAAATATAGTTGTAAACAGCATCAGCCCTTATTGACGGCAGGTCTTCAGACTGTGCGAATTGTCCGATGGCTTTTCGATACCAGTCCGGAAGAGGAAAAAAGCAACTGTCTGCAAGAGCATGACATAAAAATTCTGTTGGCTTGAGCCATCGACAGTCTGCCGATTTCAGGTATAAAAGCGAAGAACTCTGCTCAAGCAGAAGCTCAGGCTCATGCGTGACGACAATCACTATATGTTCCGCTGCCATGGTTGCCAGTAATTGAGCGAGGTCTCGCTGCCCTCTGGCATCGAGCCCGGCAAGAGGCTCATCGAGCAATACCACCGGTGGCATGAAGATTGTGCAGGCAGCCAGGGCCAGACGACGTTTTTCGCCGCCAGACAGCTCCAGCGGATGATTGAGCCAGCAACGCTCCGGGTCGAGACCCCATTTCTGCAGCCACGCTCTGGCTATCGGCTCATAGACAACGCATAACCAACTTCTTCTTCTACGGTGCCATTAAAAAAAAGAGCTTCAGGATTCTGAAACGCCAGCGAAATATTGCCGGAAGGTTCAAAAGCCGCTCCATCAACCTCAACAGAGCCGTCAAATTCCTTGTGAAAACCGGCGAGAACCCTTAATAGAGTGCTTTTACCAGACCCTGCCCGCCCGACGACAAGATTAAGTCGGCCGCGCGAAAAGCTGCCGGAAAGGTCCTTCACCAAAATATTGTGCCCGTACCTGACCGTTAAGTTTTTGAGTTCCAGCCGGTTAAGCATGCCCTGCCGCCATCAATTTTTCATATTTCCATGACTCGGGATAGTTGAAATGTTCGTGTGTGTCGCCACCAGCCTGTTTGAAATCTTCACGTGATCCAGCAAAAATCAGGCTTCCAGAAGCGAATCCCAGAATTTTTTCGAACCTGGTCAGGTCTTCTGCCAGTTGAGAAACAATCACCACGCCAAGATCATGATGATGGACAAATTCATCGATAATCTGCCAGAACTCGATACGAGACCATGGATCAAGATGTGAGGTTGGCTCGTCAAAAATCACCCAGTCCGGCTCCATAACCATTACTGAGGCTATGCAGAGAAGCTGCTTCTGACCGCCCGACAGATTGGCAACCGGCTCACGAAGCATGTTGCCTAATCCGAACCGGGCAGCCGTTTCAATTATGCGGCATTGCATTTCGGCATGGTTCTCAAGGCCGAAAGCGAGGTCTTCTTCGACAGTTGCACCGACGATCTGATTCTCGGGATTCTGAAATATAATACCGGCGAGAAAGCCGCTATGCAAAAGCTGTTGATAAGGGTCTTTGCCAAGCACTGCCACTGCCCCTGAGTTTACCGGCATAAGTCCGGCCATCAGACGGGCAACGGTTGATTTGCCGCTGCCATTACCACCGATTATGCCATTTATGCGACCTTTTTCGAGCGAAAAAGAGACCTCCTTCAGTTTGAAGGAGGTCTCTGTGCGATCGTTGTACCAGAAAGAGACCTGGTCGAAAACAATCATCTCGAATAATACCCGATCAG
>CAZMWO010000731.1:0-1960 GCA_964569565.1 uncultured bacterium
TTACATTACCTTTAAAGACTTGTATGTATTTAGAGACGTCACCGGATCAGTTTCCAGGGATATCTCTGAAAATTAATGACGGTTGCCCGGTTGTAAAGATTTTCTGGGCAGACTTTTGACGATAGTTTATAATACGATGGAATTTTTAACGCAAGGCATAGCAAATATGACAAATAAGGCTTCTCCAGTATTTAATCTGTATCGCTCGTCTTTTTTCAACAGCATGGCCGTAGTATGCATCTTCTGCTTTGGGGTGGTTCCGGTAGCTCAGGCATACCTTGATCCAGGTTCTTTCAGTTTTGTTATTCAGACTCTTATCGCTGCTCTTGTTGGTGCTTTATTTGTTCTTAAAAACTACTGGATCAGCGTTAAAAACTGGTTTACAGGAAAGGGCCAGGCAACAGCAGACCCGGAAAAGGCTGACGGAGAGATCGATAAATCCCGGGAAAATCAAGACAAGGGCAATCAGTAGTCTCAGTCCTTACTGCCCGTTCTTAATGTCATAAGGAAACTGCAGAGGGGTTTTTGTGAGCTTAAGTTGGTTTGCAGGTTTTGGCAACATCGTTAAAGCATGGAAGTCGCTTGCGGCATTGTCAGCGCTTGATTCCCGCTGGTCATCCGTATTGTTTTACGCAGAAAGCAATGCTGACTGGGCCCATATCGCCCCGATAATGAAGATTTTGCATGAGAAATATCAGCAGCCTGTGACCTGCATTACTTCGGATCCTGCCGATTCGATTCTTCAGAGTAATCACGAGCTGGTGCTCCCATTTTTTATCGGATCCGGGATCGCCAGGACAGTTTTCTTTCAGATGGCCAGTGCAAAGGCTTTTGTGATGACTCTGACCGATCTTGATTCTTATTATCTCAAACGTTCAAAAAATAATGTACATTACTTCTATGTCTTTCACGCACTGGTCAGCAGTCACGGGGCTTATCGGGAACATGCTTTTGATGCTTATGACACCATTTTCTGCGTTGGACCTCATCATGTTTCAGAGATTCGCGAACAGGAAAAGGTATATCAACTCAAGGCAAAAAATCTTGTTGAAGCAGGATATTGCAGGCTTGACCAGGTCTTTGCCAGCGCAGCTGGTCATGATATAAAGCATCAGACAACTGACCAGGCTAAGCCGGTTGTACTGCTGGCTCCCACCTGGGGCCCGTCTTCCATGGTCAATAACTGCCTTGATAAAGTGATCAAGATACTGACTTCAGCAAAAATTACGACAATTCTGCGGCTGCACCCGATGACATTGCGGCATCATCCTGATTTGCCCGAACGGCTGCTGGCCGATTATGCAGATTCTGGCTGTTTCAGCTTTGATAACAAACTGCAGGCCATAGATTCGTTATTGCAGGCAGATGTAATGGTAGCAGACCATGGCGGTTCAGGACTTGAATTTGCACTTGGACTTGAGCGACCGGTCGTTTCAATCGCAACGCCTGCAAAAATTCATAATTCCGGCCGCGATCGTATTGCGCTACCATTGTTTGAAGACCAGATTCGCGATGAAATGGGCGTCCGACTCGATCCTGCAAGGCTTGATAAATTGCCGGAAATTGTCAGAGAATTGCATGTAAGATCGGTTGAATGGCGCGGTCGCCTCGCACAGACCAGACAAAATAAGATTTTTAATGTTGGAAAGAGTGCGCAGGTTATGGCAGATTGTATTTACGATTTTGTCGCAGGATCCCAGAAAGGTAAACCGCTTTGAGTAAAATTGTATACGTGGGCATGAGTGCCGATCTGATTCACCCCGGTCACCTCAACATCATCAAAAGAGCTGCCGAACTTGGAGAGGTCGTTATCGGCCTGCTTACCGACAAGGCAATCGCGAGCTACAAAAGATTACCCTATATGACATTTGACCAGAGGCTACAGATTGTCGAAAGTATCAAGGGTGTTTCCAGAGTAATTTCTCAGGAAACCCTCGACTATGTGCCTAATCTCGAAAAA
>CAZMWO010000732.1:0-1959 GCA_964569565.1 uncultured bacterium
CTGGTGCCTGCCGCCGTCATATTCTGATTATTTTAAACTGCTGAGCAGGGTGTAGAGTTTGGCGATATGTATCTTTTCCTGTCTGATGAGTTCTTCGATCAGTGCGCGGTTTTCGTCATTCGGGCCGAGTATTCCGAGAATGTCGCCGAAGAACAGCACTGTATCTTTTTCGAACCCTATTGCGTGATAAATAGCCTGTTCGTCGTCTTTTATTTCAGATGCCAGTTCCTCGTGTGACCGCAGGTTCGGGAAAACCCTGCCATCAGACATGGCCTGGACATAGGCGTCCATTTCCGGAGTGTTATATTCATCTGCTATCTGAAATTCTTCGGTGCGCGTTTCTGCCAGACGATCGCGCACTTTCAGGAAGATTTCAAGATGTGACTGTTCCTCGCGCACGAGAAAGTTAAAAATCTGTTTTACTTTGGGGTTTTCAGAGCGCTCGGCCATTGCGGCAAAATAATTCTTACCGTTTTTTTCTATTTGTATGGCGAGTTCCATCAATTCGTCTGCATTGATTTTCATAATCCTGTCTCCTGTCATGATGCTTTTTTATTTAAGCGCCAGTTCGATCTCTTTGGCTATTTCGTCAAGGTTGAGAATACGAACGGCAGCCTCCTGTTCGAGGGCTGCCCGCGGCATGCCGTAAACTACCGATGAAGCTCGATCCTGGGCAATAGTGAGCCCTCCCATGAGCTTTATATTCTTGAGGCCACGCACACCATCTTCACCCATGCCGGTGAGAATGACTCCTACGGCCTTGTGAGCGAATTCTTTGGCGGCCGAAAAGAACAGCGTGTTGATGCAGGGGGCGAAACGATCCTGCTCGTTGCTGTTTGAGACTATCGAAAAGCAGAACTTGCCATCCATGGCTCGGGTTACTCTGGTCTGGTGGTCTCCCGGACAGATATAAGCAATCGAATTCTGCAGGGTCTCTCCGTCGTTCGCCTCCTTAACCTTGATACCGCAAAGCATGTTCATTCTCGACGCAAAAGCTGCGGTAAAAGCTTTGGGCATGTGCTGGGCGACGACAACCGGTGCCGGCAACGAAGGGTCAATAATGCTGAGAATCTTCTGAACGGCTGGCGGGCCGCCAGTTGAGGCACCGATAAATACGGCGCGGTTGATGATTTCGTCGGCAGGCGTCGAGGCCCGTTTTGCCTGGCGTTTGCCGGGTATATATTCGAGTTTGACCGCTTTGGGCTGACAACCCGCCGCGGCGTGAATTTTTTGCAGCAGTTCGTCTTTGAGTGTAAGAATACTGGCCGATAAGGTCGAACCAGGCTTGGGAACATAATCTATGGCGCCTAGTTCGATTGCATCGAGCGTGGTCTTGGCGCCTTCTTTGGTTAATGAGCTGACCATCAGAACCGGTGTCGGGCAAAGCCGCATGATTTCTTTCAAGGCATGCAGGCCGTCCATTATCGGCATTTCTATGTCCATTGTGATGACGTCTGGGCGCAGTCGGACAACTTTTTCTACTGCTTCCCGGCCGTTGGCTGCCGACCCGATCAGCTCGATACCGGGGTCGGAGATCAGCATTCTTTCTATTGCTGTGCGCATGAATGCGGAATCATCAACTACCAGTACTTTGATTTTTTTTTGCTCTGTCATGATTTATCTGATTCCATTGTGCTTTCTGTAGGCGTATATCTTTTTGTAATTTATCAGTTCAAAGTAATCAGAAACTCCCGAGAAGCATTCGCTTTCGCCAAGAAAAACGACCCCTCCCGGGTTCAGGCATTGATAAAACTTTTCAGCCAGCTGCATCCGCAGTTGTTCGTCAAAGTAAATCAACACGTTTCTACAGAAGATGATATCTGACCCGGCGAGGCAATTCAACCCCCGAATATTTTTGAGATTGAGTTTCTGCAGGTTTACCATGTTTTTGATCTCGTCTGAAACTGTGCATTCGCCCTTTTCATTTTTTTCGCCAAGTTTTAAACCAAAGCGCTCTTC
>CAZMWO010000733.1:0-625 GCA_964569565.1 uncultured bacterium
TCATGGTCCTATTGCGGCGGCTGGTCCTGGCTTTTTTCGATCTTTTTGCGCAGCCGCCCGATATGCACATCTACGGCCCGGCTGTCCTCAAGATCGTTGATTCCCCAGATGTGGTCGATGATCTGTTCGCGGCTGAGCACCTGGTTGCGGTTCTTCCACAAAAGCTCGAGCATCTGCCATTCTGTCGTGGTCAGGCCGATCTGCCTGTCATCGCAGTTGGCAGCGCGCGCAGCGAAGTCGATTGTAAGTCGGCCGATTTGGGGCAGGGCAGGTGTTTCTCCGTCATTGCCGGCCCGGCGTAATACCGCCCTGATCCTCGCAATCAGCTCTCTGATGCGGAAAGGCTTGGTCACGTAATCGTCGGCACCTGCATCGAGTGCCTTGATTATGTCGATTTCACGGTCGCGGATGGTGCAGATGATGACCGGCAGCTTCATACCCGTGTCACGCTGCTTTTTCAGCCATTCGGCACCGTTGCCGTCAGGCAGGTTCAAGTCGAGAAGCAGCATGTCAGGCTGTTCGCGCCGTAGGCCGTCTTCGGCCACTTTCAGGCTTGCTGCAGCAACCGGCTTGAATCCGTCGAATTCAAGGTTGTCACAGAGCAACTCTCGTATAACCTGCTCGT
>CAZMWO010000733.1:635-1957 GCA_964569565.1 uncultured bacterium
TCTTCAATTACCAGAATCTTGCTCATCTGCTATCCTCCAGGTGGTCACCATCCAGATTCCACCGCCTTCCCGCCGGCTGGCATAAAACTGCCCGCCATGCGTCTGCATGATCTGTCTGACCAGAAACAGTCCGGTGCCGCTGCCGCCTCGCTCAGAGCTGTAAGGCAGGCTGTTGTTGAGCAGGTCGAGCCTGTCACCGTCAATGGGCACAGGGAAGCTGCTGCCGCGATCGCCAACCATAAGTGCAATTTCTGCGCTGCTGTCGTCTGTCGTCGGGCAGGTGCGCAAAACCAGCTGTTTTCCTGCTTCAGCATGCCTGATTACATTTTCGATCAGGTTGATCATTATGCGCTCGAACATGTCGGGATCGGCGAGTATCTTGTCTTTGGTCTGATACTCTTCGATGATTTCCCAGTCAGGCATGCGCGTTCTGAAACGCTGTAACAGGCTGTCCAGCGTTTCCGGCAGTGAGATATCCGTTATTGCCGCGCCGGCGGTTTTTTTGCGCAGGCGCACCGAAAGCAGCAGTCGGTCGAAAAGTTCGGCTGCTTTCTGCGTTTCGGTTTGCAGCTGGTTCAGATAACGGTTGCATTGCTCTTCATCGCGATAGCGCTTGAGCGCAAGTGTTTCAGCAAGAAAACTGACCGTCGTTATCGGGGTTTTGAGGTCGTGCGCGGTCTGCCGGAAAAACTGCTCTTCTTCGTCGAGCAGCCGGGCTTTTTGCAGCATCTGCCATTCATGCAGCGCAAAGATGAACAGCCCGGCCATGCCAAGCGAAGTCAGCAGAAGCAGCAGCAGAAAGCCGCCGGGAATTCTGGCGGCGGTTTCCGGCAGCAGGATTTTCAAACCTAGCCCGCCTGACAGCGCATGCGCGGTCACTGTCGAATTCCCGGTTGACGGCCTGGGAACATCGGCAAAGCCGTTTTCGGCGAGTCGCTGCTGCAGGGCGCTGATGACCAGCCCGGCCGGAAACGCGTATAACCCGTCTTTGTGGTCGATTATCAGCGCATCATGCTCTTTCTCGCCATACCAGCCGGTTCCGATATTCTCTGAATATGACAGCTTGTAGCAGCTGAACAGAAAAAGCAGCCATGTCTGAAGATCCGTCGGCAGCGGCCGGGAAATCCATTCATTCGGCTGTGTTGGCACGGTAACTGGCGCCGGCAGATGGCGCAGGCGCATCAGCCATTGCCGAGCTGCTTCCGGGTTGTTTTCCTGTAGAAACGATTCGGCTACTTTCAGGGCAGTTGAGCATTTGAGCGTCATGCCGCTTTCGAGCAGGTAGTCAAAATTCGATTCGAGTATCTGTGTCGCTGCCTGCC
>CAZMWO010000734.1:0-1957 GCA_964569565.1 uncultured bacterium
CTCGTGAGCACATTCTCCTGGCCCGCCAGGTTGGTGTTCCCAGAATCGTAGTTTTCCTCAACAAGTGTGACCTGGTTGACGATGAAGAACTGCTTGACCTGGTAGAACTCGAAGTTCGCGACCTGCTCAGCAAATATGAATTCCCCGGTGATGACACACCGATCATTCGTGGCTCAGCTACCAAAGCTGTTGCAGCCAACGGCGACGGTCCCGACTGCGAATGCATTCACAAGCTTCTCGAAACTCTCGATTCTTACATTCCGGAACCGGAACGCGCTCTTGACAAGCCATTCCTGCTCCCGATCGAAGACGTATTCACCATCACCGGCCGCGGCACTGTCGTTACCGGTCGTATCGAACGCGGTATCATCAAGGTCGGCGAAAAGGTTGAACTGGTTGGTATCAAAGAAACCCGCGAAACCACCGTAACCGGTGTTGAAATGTTCCGCAAGCTGCTCGACCAGGGTCAGGCCGGCGACAACGTTGGTCTGCTGCTTCGCGGCTTTGAAAAGAATGACGTTGAACGCGGCATGGTTCTTGCCAAACCCGGCAGCATCAAGCCCCACAAGAAATTCCACTCACAGGTTTACGTTCTGAGCAAGGAAGAAGGCGGACGCCACAAACCTTTCTTCTCAGGTTACAGACCCCAGTTCTACTTCAGAACCACTGACGTTACCGGCGTTGTTGAACTCGGCGAAGGCAAAGAAATGATCATGCCCGGCGACCGCGCTGAATTCCAGTGCGAACTGATCACCCCGATCGCCTGCGAAGAAGGTCTCCGCTTCGCAATCCGTGAAGGCGGCCGCACCATCGGCGCTGGCGTCGTCACCAAGATCATCGAATAAGTTGTAAGTTCGGGGGCGGAACTGTTCCGCCCCCTGCTAATCTTTAACAAGCCGACCCTGTCGGCTTTTTTAAGCGAGGTACTGTTATGCGAGAAAAAATTACTCTGGTTTGCAGCAGCTGCAAACGCAAAAACTACATGACTATGAAAAACAAGCGTAACGACCCCGATCGCATCGAATTGAGCAAGTATTGCAGCGCTGAGCGCAAGCATACTGTTCATAAAGAAGGCAAGTAAGGGTCAGCGCTGGTTATTCTTAGGCCAATAGCTCAATTGGCAGAGCACCGGTCTCCAAAACCGGGGGTTGGGGGTTCGACTCCCTCTTGGCCTGATTGAATCCCCCATAGGAAGAACGAGGGTCACGCATGAGTAAAATTGCATCCTGGTGGAAAGAAACCTCCCGCTTCTTGCGAGAAGTCTGGATCGAAGTCAGGCCAACCAACGGTCGCGTTTCCTGGCCGACTTACGAGAATGTAAAGGTGTCGACCAAGGTCGTCATCGCTTCATCTATCGGTCTCGGGCTTTTTATCGGTCTGCTCGATATCTTGTTCGGCAAGGTATTGACCATGATCATAGGCGGCGGAACGGTA
The DNA here is from genome assembly GCA_964569565.1 of uncultured bacterium. Taxonomy (GTDB): domain Bacteria; phylum Muiribacteriota; class Ozemobacteria; order Ozemobacterales; family Ozemobacteraceae; genus Rifleibacterium. The sequence goes on from CAZMWO010000734.1 coordinate 1,435, forward strand.
TAAGGGTTAATCGTGGATATTTTAAAAGCAAAATGGTATGAAAAGGTTTGCGCCATAATTCGGGGCTTATCCGTATCTGACGTATAATAGTCAGGGAAGGGTCGAACTGTGTAACGTCAGGCTGAAGTCGAAGTACTCGGTTCAGATGAGGTATCCGCATCCGGAATGTTTGAAATATCGCCCGCAGTTAAAGGCATGCCCCCGTTCTGAGAACCGACGGTATAACCGGTGTCGCTTTCATCGTCTTCGTCCTCGGAAATCTGCTTGTAATGCTTAGGCTTCTCCCGAGCAACGCGCATCGTGATCGCTTTGGCGTAAAGCTCGGGATCATGTTTCGCCAAGTAGCGATGATCCTCCCGTGGCACTTCATCACCTGACATAATCCGCATGGCGATGATGTTGCACTCCATCCTCACTTTGGCGGATTCGCCCATTACTTCTGCCTGCGCATTGGCACTCTCCAGCTGCTGCCGCATTTGATCCATTTCTCCCTCGGCATCCTGATACAGCTTTTGTAGAAGCT
>CAZMWO010000735.1:0-1956 GCA_964569565.1 uncultured bacterium
GCTGCACCGGGTAAAACGCAAAAAGACAATAGTCGCTGGCAAACCTGCCATGCAGGCCGGTAACCAGATAATAGCCGCCTCCGATACGTACGGTAGCGTCAACCGGCTTATCACTGAACCTTGTCTGGTTAACGATGTCTTTGAGAACGCCGGCATCTTTTAGCGGCGCCGGCAGCCACTCACCCGTCTGATTGGAACTGGCCGCAAGAATATAAGGCGCTGCAGAATTATCGGTGCGCGAATCGAGCATTCGCTGCCTGACCAGGCGCTTGATCAGACGCGAGGCAGACTGCACGATAAAGGCATAAAGCGGCCGCTCGCTTTCAGAACCGAAGATTTCCCAGAAGATGAACATGGGAATCGGCCCGAATTCCATTTTATGGACTTCGCGAGGCCTCACGAAAAAGACATTCATGCCAGCCTCAGGGCTTCTTATAACCATATCGAGAACCGGGTCGATAGCGTCAGTATGCGATGTGCCAAGCACATTATCAATACAGTAACGCGAAAATGCGTCTGAGACCTCGCGCATACCCTCAAAAAACAGTTCATTCTGCTGAAAAAAGATCAAATCTGATTTACGGGCATCGCGTAGCTCGATACTTATCAGATCATTGCTTTCGATACGGTCATGAATTTCAGATTGCAGGCTGTCTTCAGGCCTGGCAAGACGTCGGCTGAGACCGGCAAAATCATCGATAAAACCGGCACCGGCATTGCGAAACGATTCATCCATGGCAAACAGCAACTGGCGGCTATGATTGGCTACGGTAGCGATGAGCGTTTGTTCGCGGTCATCGAGATAACGGTAACCGAGATAGGCAAAGCCCATTATCGGCATCATCACGGCCATCAAAAACAGCGCCAGCAGTTTTACGCGCAAAGACAGATAAAAGCTGGTGTAAGTCACCGACCTGAAATAAACGAATACTGCCAGCAAGGCCATCAGCAGCAGTCCCGCCTGCATATAAAACTGCATACGGCTGAAATTCGAGACAGTCGTTCTGGCGGCTGCAATAAGCCAGGAACCTTCGACTTTCCGGGTGGCCCAGATCCGCTCCTGTTCATCGAACACATGATTCTGTCCGAGAAATACCAGACGCCGGAACAGGTCGCTGGCCAGCTCCTGGCCGGTGGCTTCGCGTCCGAAATCCTGAACGGAATCTTCGCTGCCGGCCGCAAAAGCTGAATCAAAATTTTTCAGATAACGACGCCCCGCCTGTGCCAGTCTGAATTCAAGCGACGGAACATCCCAGAATATCATGAGCACTCCGCAGGCTGGATTTTGCTGGTCGTTTATCCAGTAGATCATGCCGTGCTGATGACGGGCAATGATTGGCAGACAGCTGTCGCGGCTCTCAAGAAACCTTGAGATTCTGAATTCAGACCCGACAAAGGCTATTAGCTGCTTCTTGATTCTCTGAAAGAGACGGTTCTGCTCTGTTGGTGTGCTGCGTAACAGTTCCCACAGTCTGGTCGCGATGTAACGTGAACGCAACTGCATTGTCGCAGGCGTCACCAGGGCACCCTTTTCGTCAAACGCGTAGAAATCGAATTCTACCGGCAGATAAGAGCGCAAAGCAAGGCAGTAGCTGCTTAAATCTGCGGTGCCGGCAAGAGCCTGCCTCAATTTGAGCCATGCACCGCGGCCGGTTTTGCGCAGAAACGTAGTGGCATCGAGCTCATACTGAGCCAGAATGATATTTCGCTCGAGGTCTGCGGTCACCTGGTCAATATGCTTCGATCGTTCGTTCGCAATGGTCTGATGACCGAGATAACCGGCAATAAACAGCGGAAGAACGACAAACAGAGATATCGGCGCAAAATGCAGTAAAAATCTGCGCCAGATGGGCACTGCCACTGTTCTTTCAGTTTTTTCCAATCTTGCGTTGCTCCGCTCTGTAGTGTATCATCCATCCGCTGATACCACTTTATCAGAAAAACCCGGAAAAAGGA
>CAZMWO010000736.1:0-1954 GCA_964569565.1 uncultured bacterium
TGAATTCTTGAAGTCATATGTCACAGAGGACTAGTTTGCGGCACTTATGAATGTAATGACTGACCAGCGTAGAGCACAGATCGTAATTGGTTCTACGCTGGTTTTGTCTTTGCTGGCGTTGTATTTCGGCTTTCTGGGGTTCGAGCGTGACCGCATGGAAAGCCTGTATCGCTCGGGCACCTGGTATTTTCTGCTGGTAACTCTGCTGCTCTGGTTACAGAAACTGGCGACTTTCATACCTCCGCTGGAAGTCGCCCGCGCAGCCTGGCGTCGGCACTGGCCGGCAGCCGCGACCGCGCTGGTGCTGCTGCTGCTGGCGTTTTTCGCTTCTCCGCCTGATTATCGTATTCTTGCCGACGAAACCAATTTGCTTGGCATGGCGCAGGCCTTTTACGAAGAGCGCTCGTGCCATAACCCGACCCAGGCGTTGAACTTTTATCATGGCATCAAGCGCACCATCAGCAGTGTCGTCGATATGCGCCCGGCATTTTACCCGTTTCTGACTGCGGCGGCACATGCATTGACCGGTTATCGCCCGGAGAACGCCTTTATGGTGAACGCTGTTGCCGGCTTTGGCATTCTGCTTCTGCTTTATCTGCTTGTACAGTGCTGGTATGGCAGATTCTGGGGTGTCGTCGCCATGCTGCTGCTTTCATCATTTCCACTGTTCGTGTTGTACATGACATCTGCCGGCTTTGAAACGGTAAATCTGCTGTTTGCGATTATTCTGGTATTTACCGCCTGGAAATTCATCGAACAGCCGCAGGCTGCAGGCGCCGAACTGATGTTTCTGACCCTGCCATTGCTCGCGCAGACGCGCTATGAATCTGCGCTGGCTGTTTTTTGCGTCATACCGCTGGTGCTGATCTGTCTGCCAAAGGAGGATTATGGTCGGCTGACCTGGCGCACAGTGCTGATTCCAATACTGTTTCTGCCGGTTGCCTGGTTACGGGTTGTCACTTTTTCGCAGCGTGCGTTTCAGGTAGAAAACATCGCTCAGGCGTTTGGTCTTAACCATCTGTCGGCGAATCTTTATAATGCTCTGCCATTCTTTGCCGGCAGCGAAAAGGCTTACGGAATGGTTCCGCTGCTGGCCGGCATGGCTGTTGCCGGTCTGATCTGGCTGCTTTCTGATCTGTTCAGTGCCCGTCAGATTGAGCGCAGAGGCCTTGTCTTTGCGGGCTTTGTCGCAATGTTTTTCGTGCTGCACGCAGCCGCCCGCTTCGCTTATTTCTGGGGTGACCTGCGTCTGCAGTATACTTCGCGGCTCGGTATAGTCTTTTTGCCTGTACTGGTGGGTCTTGCGATCTATCTGTTGCGGCAGCTCGCCAGAACCGTCGGGTTGAGCCGCAACTGGGCCCCGCTGCTGGCCATACTGCTGATGATTCATGGCTGGCCGGTCGCCGGACAGAATCTGGGTGTACGCGACATCTTTTATTTCCGTGAATTCAAGACGGTGCGCGAGTTTCTGCAGCAGCACTACCCGAACCCCAAAGGTTACATTCTGGTCTCAGATATCAGCAATCTGTATATCCCCTTTAACTATAGCTCAGTCAGCCCCTCTTGGGTCGAACTCAACCCGGATGAAGTCGAGCAAAGCCTCAAAAAAGGAACCTGGCAACGCCTGCTGGTTGTACAGAAGATAAACATAGCTACCGGCCAGCCTGTCGCCGGCTCAGAAATACCCGCCCGCTTTTCTCTCAAACCCCTGTATCATTCTCAACTCAGCCCCGAAAAGTTTATCCGCATCTCAGTGTACGAACCACCATGTAACGAAATACAGAAGAGCAATAATCCGCAGATTACGCCGATTCCACCGATTTTCGCCGAGGATTGAATTCATGAACTCCTGTGTGACAGAGGACTAGTCCTCTGTCACACATGAATTATGGGGTCGGCTTTTTATACAAAAGCGCGTTGATTTTTGTTAAGCCAGAAGCTTCGGCCATCAGAC
>CAZMWO010000737.1:0-1948 GCA_964569565.1 uncultured bacterium
AATTATGAAAAGCAGCATCAGCGAACCACCGGGAATACCGCCAGCACCGACAGCAGCCAGAACCGTGGTGATAACCAGTACAAAAAGCGCTGAAAAGCCGAGCTCGACGCCAAATATGTTGGCAGCGAGAATCGCGAACATCGGCAGATGTATGCAGACGCCGTCCATGTTGACGGTTGCGCCGAGTGGCAGCGCGAAATCAGCGAGTTCGCGGCGGATCTTGAGGTCGTCGATCGCGGTTTTGAGGGTAATCGGCAGCGTTGCGCCGGATGAACGGGTAACGAATGCGGTGATCATCGCTTCCTGGGCAAACTTAAAGAATTGCAGAGGGCTTTTGCGTGCCATGACCAGAATCATGCTTGAATAAACAACGCCAACCATCAGGCCGATTCCGATAATGATACCAATCGCGATGTTGAAATAGGGGCCGGCGAGCGCCGGGCCGTGCTGAGTGAAGTTGACGATGGTCAGAGCGAGAATTCCGATTGGCGCGTAGTCCATGATCCAGCCGACCATAACGAAAAGAATACGGTTGAAATTCGCGGAAAGTTCGAGCAGACGCTCGAGCGGCGCCGAATCTTTATCTGAGCTGTCGTCGAGAATCACGCGCAATGCCAGACCAGCCAGTATCGCAAAAACGATTACAGCCAGAAAATTGCCGTCGGCCAGCGCCTTAAATGGGTTCTCGAACATGCTCATAAAAACCGCGGTGAGAGATGCCACCCCACTGTTGGCAGCCGCTGACGCGCCTGCAGTCGCAGCATCGGCGGTCGTGAGAGTCATGCCTTCTTTGCCCGGGTTGATAACCAGCGCGAAGATCGTTCCGATAACCGCTGCCAGCAAAGAGGTAATCAGATAAAGAACGATAACGCGCACCCCGATGCGGCCAAATTTTTTGAGTGGCAGACTGGCCGCGCCCTGAAACAGCGAGAAGAAAATCAGCGGCACAACGATCATTTTGAGCATTTTCACCAGCACCATACCAAGTGGCGACAACCAGGTGTCAAGCGAACCCTTGAGCGCCACGCCATGCTGCGCTTCAGCATACCAGCAGACAATGCCGATCACTGCCCCAATGATAAATGCGCCCAGCATGCGATAAAGAATCGGAATCGCCCGGTATCGCGAGATTATACCCATCTGATCACCCCTGCCGCAGAATTTGTCCCAAGCTTAGAACAATTCCCCCCCTCCCCGCAACAAAATTATCTTTTGATCAGACAAAAAGCCGGGGCTGACGATGCAGCCCCGGCTTTGACGGCCTTGAAGTAAAATATCAGTCGCTCAAGCCCCAGTATTCGCTTGAAGTATATGGCAAACCCTGTGCTATGCGCCAGGTTCCCGATTCATTCTTCCAGGTAATCGAAATATTCTCGAGATAAATATCTGTATTCTCAGGTGCATTACCTGTTGCACCTGGCTTCAGCTTTACATTTACCAGCATAGTTGTAACAACATTTATTGTATTGGCATCAACAACGGTATGACTGATCGGCGTCATGGTGTATTTATTGAAATCATAACGTTCAAGACGACTCTTAGTAACAGTCTTCAAATCGTCAAATTTACTGGCATCGCCAGCGATATTCTTGAATTCTGAAGAAACATTTGCCATAAAACTGTTTACGCGCGTAGTGGCATCACCATCATTATCAAGCATGTTAGTCTCAAGAACGTCGTATGATGCCGCAATCGTTGGATATTCTGTCAACAGATCTGCTGTTGGGGCTGCAGGGTTGCTGCTGCCGCCGCCACCGCCGCAGCCGGTCAGCATGGCGAGCGAAAGTATCATTACCAGAGTCAGTTTGAGTAGCTTCATTTTTATCTCCTGTTTTGTTGCAATGCTGCGCTGTAAAGGTCTACAGCCGCAAAGCTGCTATGTACACAAATTTATTGCAGGCAGATTATAGCATAAATCACTTTCTCGTGCAGCAAAACCGAAACCGGC
>CAZMWO010000738.1:0-1482 GCA_964569565.1 uncultured bacterium
ATGCGCGGCGTTGTCGGCTTCTAGTTCAGGCACAGCAGAGGTAAGGCGACGGCAGAGAGCCTGATCGACCGCCAGTTCGCCGAGAGGCGTTTTCCAGCTGTCGGCGGCGCTGACCGAAAATCTGGCGCCATGATGCGTGTGCTTTGGCCCAAACAGTATCAGCGTCTGCGGCAGCGGGCTCTCTTCTCGCAACCGGGCGAAGGCATGCGACGCGACCGGGCCACTGAACATATAACCGGCATGCGGTGCAATCAGGCCGAGCAGGCGGCCGGAAACCGGCACAGCCCTCTGCCCGACACCGATGCGGTGCTCGAAGCATTCATTTATCTGCTGACGAAGCTGTTCGGGGCGCGCCTGATAAAATCTTCCGGCCACTGCTGGTTCACGCTGCATGATATTTCTCCTGTCGATACCGACGAGATACTTAGAGTTGAAGAGGTATCAATTATCAAGTAGAATAAGAGTATGATAAATATTAAACGCATCATTTTACCAGAAATTATTTTTCTGGTGATAGCAGCGGTGCTGCTGGCGCCAACGCCGGCTCTGACGAGGGTCAAGACCGGTATCGACGTTCTGGCGCGCGAGCACCCTGAGATGGTGCGCGGCAAAAAAATCGCGCTGCTGACGGCGAGAACCGCGATAGACGGGGGTCTGAGCCACACCATAGATCGTCTGGCACGTGCTGCTACAGTAAAACTGATCATTACCGGCGACAGCTTTTTTCGCGAGACGATTCCCGGGGAAGTGGCCGGCGAAGCTTATGATGCGCTGACCAACGCTCGCGTGGTTGAAGTGCTCGATCCGCTAAAACGGCCGCAGGCAGATATCTTCGGAGACGCCGACCTGCTGATTATCGATTTTCAGGATATCGGCGTGCGTTATTTCAAGTATCTGACCCTGATGGCGCAGTTTCTTGATCTCGCCCGCGAGGCCTCGATTCCGGTGCTGGTGCTCGACCGGCCGAATCCGGTCAATGCGAACACTGTAGCAGGCCCGGTATTGGAAGTCGGCCTGCGAAGCAGATTTGGCGTCTACCCGATACCGCTGCTGCATGGTATGACCATCGGCGAGCTCGCCTTGTATTTCAACAAGGTGTATGGTCTGGGCGCCAGCCTTACTGTAATCGGCATGGAAGGCTACCGCCGCGACATGAACTGGCATGAGACCGGTCTTCACTGGGTACCGCCTTCCGACCATATTCCCGAGGCCGATACTACAGCCTTCTATGCGGCGACCGGCTTTATCGGAGAAATTGGTGTCTTCTCTACCGGAGTAGGCACAACCAGGCCTTTCCGTTATGTTCTGGCGCCATGGATCGACGGTGAAGTGCTGGCTCAGCGCCTCGAACGTCACCGTCTGCCAGGCGTGCGTTTTATCACAGCAGCAGAAAAGCCTTACTACGGGCTGTTTTCGCAGCGTAAAACCACCGGCATCGAACTTGTGATAACCGACCGGGTCACTTTCGACCCTTTCCTGGCC
>CAZMWO010000738.1:1492-1945 GCA_964569565.1 uncultured bacterium
GCAATTCTAAAAAGCCTTTATGAACTGTATCCAGATCGAATTCCGCTGTCGAATCCTGCCGCCGCCGAGGCGGTTGACACGCTCCTCGGCAGTCAGAAGATCAGACAGAGTATTATCGGCAACCGACCGCTTATGGAAACCTGGTCCGGCCTTCAGACTGATATTGCCACATTCAATCAGAAACGCCGTGAATTCATGATATACCCTGAATAATATGCACAAACAAACAACTGCCATGTCTATGGTCGAAATAATGATCGGAGTCGTACTTCTGGCTCTGATCGTGGTGCCATCGCTGCATGTAATCGTCGGGCAGACCAAAACTGTCACGGCGACAAGAGACCACTCATCCGCAGCCTTTGTCGCGCAGAAAGTTCAGGAACTCTGCCGCTCTTTCCAGTTCGACATGATCGAAGCAGACCAGTATAACTCAGATGCCGGCAAGCAGAAGAA
>CAZMWO010000739.1:0-1944 GCA_964569565.1 uncultured bacterium
ATCTGATGATAGAAACGCCTGAACGCTGGCTCGAGGCCTGGCGCGATGCCGGTGCCGACCGCATCACTTTTCATATCGAGGCCTGCCGGCATGCGCATCGTTATCTCACCGCCATTCGCGAGATGGGCCTGGCCTCGGGTATCACCCTCAATCCGCAGACGCCGCTGTGCTCTATCGAACATGTGCTCGAAGAGTGCGACCAGGTGCTGCGGATGACGGTTAACCCGGGCTTTGGCGGCCAGAAATTCATCGAGCCGCTGCTTGACAAGATCAGCCGCCTGCGGGCAATGATCGATGCAAAAGGCCTGAAAACGCTGATTCAGGTCGATGGTGGTATCAGTTTGCAGAATGCGCAAAGAATTAGCGCGGCAGGTGCCGATATATTAGTTATGGGCTCAGCATTTTTTGCAGCTGAAGACAAGAGTCGTCTGGCGCGGGAAGTGCACAGCCTGTAAATATAAGGCTCCTGGTCGATTCGTTGAAGATCGAGAAATTCGATTACGATTACGATTAAGAGCACGAAAAGATAGAGGCAGGCAAACATGTTGCAACGTCCCGGAGACATGAACGGGCTGCTTGACCAGCTCGAAGAAAAGAGCCGGCAGAATCCGGCCGATCTCGATCTGTTACAGAGACTGTCACGGCTCTATGTTCGTAACGGCAACAACCGCGAAGCTGAAGCGGTAATCGAGAGAATTCTCAAAATCGACCCCGATAACGTGCAGATGATGGTCGAACTGGCCGATTGCCAGATTCGTCGTGGGGCCTATGAGGATGCAACCTACAATATCGAACGCGCTCTTGAACTGCGTCCCGGTATGACCTCAGCCTTTATCGCAATGGCACGCCTTTTTGAAGCACAGGGCAATGTCGAAAAGCAGGTATCATTCATGATGCGTGCTGCCAATGCCGCGCCCGACAAGGGCGATATCCGCCTTTCTCTGGCAGAAATTCTGAAGCGCTATGGTGATGTCAGCGGCGCCATGGCTCAATACAAGATGATTCTGGAGCACCAGCCAGATTTAGAAGCCGCACTTTTTTCGCTTGGAACCCTGCAGCTCAGGCAGAACGAAGTTTCTGCCGCTGTCGGCTGTTTTCGCAGAATTATATCGAATAACCCGGGCGCTTTCGATGCACACTTCAACCTGGCCAGCTGCTATTTCAGACAGCGCAAATACCGTATGGCAGCTGAACATTTTCGTGTCTCGCAGCGTCAGAGCGATCTTGCTCAGCGTTCGATGTATCTGATGGCACAATGTTATTTCAAGCAGCACGAGTACGATCAAGCCATCGTTGCGCTCGAGAAACTGCTCGAGCTTGACGAAAACAATGTCTCTTATCTCAAGAGTCTGGCGGAAGTATACGAAGAGGCCGGCGAGCCAGATATGGCACGAGATGTCTATCGCAGGCTGGTGCAGGTTGCGCCGGAACGGCCAGAGTTTATCGTGCGCCTTGCCTCGCTGATGATTGAACTGGGCGAACACGAAAAGGCTGAAAAAGCCCTGGACCAGTTGTTCAGGCTGCATCCAGGCCATGTCGAAGGCCACCGCATTCTTGGCGACCTCTATGCGGGCCGCGGCGACTACCGCAGCGCGATCGAAGAATATCGTCGCACTCTCATGATCAATGAGAATAACGTCAAGGTTTTCAACGGCCTGGCAAAGGTATATAGGGCACTTGGCAATGACGAAGAAGAGCAGCAGGCACTCAAACGTGCGGTTGATCTTGGTTGCGAAAGCCCGGAAGCTTTGCTGCGTCTCGGTCAGCTCGAGCGCAAACTCCGTCTGCCTGACAGTCTTGACCGTTTCCGCCGCATCACCGAGCTGGTTCCGGATTCAAACTGCGCCCGCGAAGCCGAATATTTTATCCGCCACAAAGCCGCCTGAAGAGATAAAAGAGTCTCGCACAAAGCCACAAAGTCACAAAGATGAATTAAGGCTTGAA
>CAZMWO010000740.1:0-1943 GCA_964569565.1 uncultured bacterium
AGCTGCAGGCAATCCGCAAGCTTTACCCCAGAATCGACGAAATCGATATTCCGGTGCAGCTTTCAGACAATATCACACTGTCGACCATGCACGGCTGCCCACCCGATGAAATCGAAAAAATCGCGATGTATCTGGTCAAAGAACGCGGTTACCACACCACCATCAAGATGAACCCGACCCTGCTCGGGCCGGAGCAGCTGCGACACATACTCAACGACCGCCTCGGCTTCGAAACCAATGTTCCCGACGAGGCTTTCGGCCATGACCTCAAATACGCCGACGGCGTGCAGATCATCAGAAACATGCGCGCTGCCGCCACCGAAAAAGGCGTCAAGTTCGGCCTCAAACTGACCAACACGCTCGAAAGTGTCAACCACAAAACGATTTTCCCGCCCAATGAGAAAATGATGTACATGAGCGGCCGTGCCCTGCACCCGATCAGCGTCAACGTCGCCGCCAAGCTGCAGAACGAATTCGATGGCATGCTCGACATCAGCTTCAGCGCTGGTGCCGACTGCTTCAACCTGCCCAAGATCATAGCTGCCGGCATCAAACCGATCACCGTCTGCTCCGACGTGCTCAAACCAGGCGGCTACGGGCGCCAGCTCCAGTATCTGCAGGAACTCGACAAGGCGATGAAGGCCGAAAATGCCGGCAACATCGACGAATTCATCCTCAATTTCGCCGGCTGCAGCTGCAAAAAAACGCACAAGGCCGCACTCATCAACCTGCGCCGCTATGCCGGAGCCACTGTCGCCAACCCGGCCTACCGCAAAGACAGCAAGACCGGCGATTCGGTCAAAACCGACCGCAAGCTCACCGCCTTCGACTGCGTGCACGCGCCGTGCATTCATACCTGCCCCGCCGGCCAGGACGTGCCTTCTTACATGTATTACACCGCAAAAGGCGACTACAAAAAGGCCTACGAAGTCATCATGCGCAACAACCCGATGCCCAACGTACTCGGCATGGTCTGCGACCACCAGTGTCAGCACCGCTGCACGCGCGCGAACTACGACAGCTCGCTGCTGATCCGTGAAATCAAGCGTTTTGTCGCGGCAAAGTTTGATAACCGCCCGAATCTGACGCCTGAAAAGCCTAATGGAAAAAAAGTCGCGATAATCGGTGCCGGCCCGAGCGGCCTGTCGTGCGCCTACTTTCTGGCTCTCGATGGCTTTGCCGTCGAAATGTTCGAAACCCGCGCGTTTGCCGGTGGCATGATTTCCGATGCGATTCCGAGCTTCCGGCTTACAACTGAAGCAATCGAAAAAGACATCGAGTACATCAAAAATCTCGGCGTCAAGATCGGCTACGAGCAGAAAATCGATAAGGCTCGCTTCGAACAGCTGCGCAAAGATTACGACTACGTCTACATCGCCATCGGCGCTCAGGGCGCCAAACTCATGGGTATTCCTGGTGAAGATACGAAAGGCGTTATCGATCAGCTCGTGTTCCTGTCTGATGTCCGCCGTGGTAAAAAAATTGAAATCGGGCCTGACGTCGTCATCATAGGCGGCGGCAATTCGGCCATGGATGCAGCACGCACCGCGCTGCGCCTCGTCGAAGGCAAGGGCCGGGTTCGCGTTGTCTACCGGCGCACCCAGTCTGAAATGCCCGCCGACGCTGAAGAAATCAAGGCTCTGCTCGACGAAGGCATCGAGATTCTTGAGCTGCACCAGCCTCTCGAGGTCGTCGTTCAGGCCGGCCGCGTCGCCGGACTCAAGTGCCAGAAAATGAAACTCGGCGACAAAGACGCCAGTGGACGCCGCCGGCCGGTGCCAATTGACGGCGCCATCGTCGATGTTACCTGTGATACCGTCATCGAAGCCATCGGCCAGGATGTTCAGCTCGACTTCATCGATGCCGCCGACTTTGTCAGTGACCCGGTCACCGGTCTGACCAGGCTCGCTAACGTGTTCGCCGGCGGCGACGCGGTGCGCGGC
>CAZMWO010000741.1:0-1941 GCA_964569565.1 uncultured bacterium
GAGTTGTAGCGTTGGGATCCTGCCGAGAGCCCGAATGAGCAGAATAAGCATAGATCTGATTCTTAAACTCTTATGTGACAGAGGACTAGAGGTTCTTCCTGCCAAAGGCGGCAGAGAGACTGTTCTGAAAAATCTGTTCAAAATCAGCACCGGTCAAATTAAAGGCGTTGGCAACGATTGTAAATTCACGATTGATATCAGTGCAGAATGGCCCGGGATCGTCGGTATTGATGCTGAAACTTATTCCCTCAGCCATCGCATTTTTTATCGGGTGGTCAGCTATAGTTTTATATCTGGTCAACAGCATGTTGCTGGTAGGGCAAAATTCAAGATGAATACCATGCTCTTTTACATGATTAACCAGCACAGGATCCTCAAAAGTTGCCAAACCATGGCCGATGCGATTGGCATAACCGTATTCCAGAGCCTCCCAGACAAAATCCGGGCCAGTCCATTCTCCGGCGTGAATTTCTATTCCCAGGCCGGCTGCGCGAAACATCGAAAAAAGGTCCTGGTATGGCTTTATTGTATTCTCTTCTTCAAGGCCACCTACTGCAACTCCACAGACAATTCCAGCTCTGGCAAGCTCAAGAATGCGTTCTGCACAGCGCTCCATTTTTTTCCTGTTCTTCGTCCTTCCGATGGCCAGCAAAAATTTAACTTCCATTTCGTCGCCGCCAATCTCTTCGGCGATATGACAAAATTTTCGGGAAAGTGCAATCTGGTCTGCAATATCACGATGCTGAAAAGTGAAACTTGACAACATGATTTCAGAATATACGACATTCTGCGCCTTCAGTGTTCGCAGATATTGCGCCAGCATAACCAGCAGCAGATCTCCACGGTTTCCAACAGCCGGTTCTATAGCCGGGCAGTAGCGCTCCAACCAGTCATCCAGGTCTTTTGTCGGGCAGAGTGAATCAAGATTCGGCACCAGCCTCAGAATCTCGCTGTCTTTCGAAATCCCTTTCAACAGTGCCGGGTTTAGAAGGCCATCAACATGACAGTGAAGCTCCACCTTTTTTAGAGATTCAACATCCAGCATCAATATCCCTCATGATTTTCGCTAAGTCTTCAGTCTCTCTGCAGAACGCATTGTGGGTCATCTGCCAGTGGGTCGCCGGTTAAAGCGCGGGCAAGAGCGCGGCAGCCGGGGCAGTCTTCGAACTGACAGACACCGCAGATATCGCCGTGCAGTCGGGGTCTGATTCTTGAGCAGTCCCACTCGGCGAGGCGATCGCGAATGACTGCAAATGGCTCTTTCAGCAGGTTGCCGACCGGAATTTCGAGACGCCGGCAGGGAAACACCGTGCCGTCAGGCATCAGCGCCATCGATTCTGAGCCAAGATTGCAAAGCGCCGCATCGAGCGCATCTTCGGGTTCGCGGTCGAGCCACAGCCAGAAAGCTCGGCAGGCTGCCAGATCGTCAGGGTCGACTTCGAGCCCGGCTACCTGGCCTATCGCGACAATGGCCTGATACCAGTCTTCAGCCGTCAGAACTGCTTCAGACATGGCCTGACCGGCGCCAAGAGGAACGAAGCGTTCGAACATTATTCCGGCGGCGCCTGCTTTTCTGGCAAACTCGACCGTTTCGGCTATGGTTTCGGCGTTAGCCCGCGAAAGTGTCATCATCAACGACACCGGCCGCGCAGAAAGCTGCTTGTAAAGCGGAATGCTCTGGCGAAGCAGTTCCAGCGAGCCGGCGCCGCGAATAGAGTCGTTGATCTGGCGGTCGCCTGATTCCAGTGACATTTTGAACATGGCAAAACGCGAAAAAGTTCCCAGAGCCTTGATTAGACCGGAGTCATGAATTGTGCCGTTGGTGATGATGTTCACGTCAGCCAGGTTTGCGAAGGTTTCGAGATATTGCATGAGCTCGAGCAGATCAGGCAGCAGCAGCGGCTCGCCGCCGGTCAGATTGATTGAAACCTGCTCGTCGGG
>CAZMWO010000742.1:0-1940 GCA_964569565.1 uncultured bacterium
CTCTCGAGCTCGATGTAAATGTTCAGCTGCGCGAAATCATAAACCGTTTTAACGTTCCATATCTGAAAGTTGCCGAGCGGCTCTATTACTTGAGTCATTTTCGCCGTATGTGTCAGATACCCTTGCCGTTTGAGGCTGCAACAGCACTTCAGGGCCTCGAGGCTGCGCATCGGAGAGCTCTGAACCTTATGGAGAAGCGATTGCGGCGTCTGGTGCCCGGAATCAGGCTGCTGAAATGGGATTCAGAGTTTGGCATAACGCCAGATAGTGACGAAATATGGCCGAGATGGGCTTATCAGCGTGTCGTTAACGCGTTGCGACAGAGACTGACAAGATTTGACAAGAATGAAGACAGGTCTTATCTCGAAAATATTCCGGCGCTTGCCCGCAATTTTCTCGATGCCAACAAGATTACCCAGTTGCTTAAATCGGCAACAGAAGTGTATGAGTTCTCTGATGCTTCTGGTCGCCGTGTCGCCATGTACTGGGATAATAATAAAGTGCCGGGATTCAGAAGCAATGTTGAATCTGGTGGCGGATTTCTGGCAGTTGTAGACCTTGAGCTGCTTTCAAAAACTTTTGCTTTTGACATGATCAAATTGCGCAAAGGTCACGAATGGGAAGCTGCCGGTGTCAAACCGGGCTGGTTGATAGCTCCGTCGGCGGGCAAGTATTTTCTACCATATCCGTTCTCGCCGCTCGATCAGGATTCCTGGGCCAGGTGGCTGTACAGCAGGCCGAATGGAATACACGAACATCGTGGCCTGATTGTTTGTGTCAAGCGTGTTTCCGGCGGACTTACGCTGATTGCTGCCCGTTCCGGCAGCGAGGTCGCTGCGCATTACCGGCGCAGTATTTTCCTGCTTGGCCTGCTTGTTGCAATTGCGCTTATTATTCCTGCTTTTATCGTGCTTTCATTTCGAAAAAATCACGGGATGGCCTTGAGCATACGCTGGCAGATCATTGCCCTGTTTGTACTCGCCATGGCACTGCCAAGTGCTGTGCTTTTTCATCTGGGCGGCGAGTTGCTAAAAGACCGGCAGCGTATCTATGAGAATGAGGCTTACAAGGTGCTCGAGGGGATTAAAAAAACTATAGAAGAAAATACTGATTACGCATTTCACCATGTCGAAACAGCGGGTAACGAACTTGGTAACCGGCTGATGCAGCTGAATTATGACAAGAATGGCCGTCTCGCCGATGCAGAGTCGGCACGCATGATAATCGGGGAGTATGCTAAGCGTTCAGATCTGACCGCGGTTTATATGCTTGATTCTGGAGCTGACATGATATTCAGCCTGGCCCTGGATCGAACTACCGGCAATGATATTCTCGGTTTCGTACAGGCTCTCGCCAAGATCAAGCTCAGGTATACCGGAAATCTCAAATTACGGGGCAAAGCCTCAGAAATCGGCATGGTAGACCTGTTCATCGAAGCTTCGGGTGGGATGAATTTTGAGGCGGTTCAGAGCATACTCAAATATCGCGATAACCGGGCTTTTGAGTTCAGGTTTACCAACCGCCGGGTCTGCTTTTTCGTAGGAGAATTTTCGCCTCCAGGCAGCGATGAATCATACATCGTAGTTCTGGTGCTCAAGGATGCAAATTTTGAGCGGATGTTCATGAATCTGATGATAGATAATCATGTTAACGAAGCGAAATACAGGAATCGCATTCAGATGTTTTTTGGCTCAAACAACGTCTCCGGGGATGTTTATTTCCGGCCGGCCAGAATACCTGACCCATGGTTCGATTATCATGCGCAGAACGAGGAATCAGTCAGAGTAGGTCGTCTGTCTGAATCGACCAGATTTTCGGGAGTCACCATCAGAGAGCAGATACAACTCAATAAAGATGCCCGCAAGTGCCTGTTTTACAGTTTCAGACCATCAAATCTCGATATGCATTCTGTCGTGGCGCTCTATGATTATTCTGAGATC
>CAZMWO010000743.1:0-1933 GCA_964569565.1 uncultured bacterium
CCCGGTATCACTTGCCAGAAATGTCTGGCCGCTTTACTTCTGTTCGCTGGCGCTGGGAGCCGGCTCTCTTCTCATCATACGCAGTTTCAGCCGGAACAGCGACGGCAATGCGCCGGGCCCGCAGCATTTTCTCATGCACATCGATTCTCTGCCGGTATGGCTGAGATTCATGACCCGGGCCGGCTGGTTACTGCTGACAATGCTGATTGCGCTGCCATTGCTCGGGCTTGTGCGCCTTGCCTTAACCGGCAGCGCTTATAATCTGACCATGAATTACGACGGAATGGCTCTCATGCGCTCACTCTTTCTGGCGCTGACAAGCGCTTCTATTGCGGCGTTGCTGACCGTTCCGGCGGCAGCGGCCCTGACCGGAAGAAACCGCAACTGGCTGCTGTTAGCGGCCCTGCTGCCACTGGCATTGCCGGCCAGCATTACCGGCATCACCTGGGCTGCCTGGGGTGCCCGTCTTCGCGTCTGCTGTCGCTGGCTTCCGGAAGTCTCCCCCCTGCTGTTAAGCCACCTCAGTCGCATCATGCCTTTTGCGCTGCTGGTTTCGCTGACCATCTGGAGAATGCAACCTGGAAAATCTGCACGCGAAGCCGTTTTCATGCATCGCCAGCATTTCTGGCAGCGGATGCGCGTAGAATGGCCACATTATCTGCTGGTATTCATGGTCGCCGCAGTTTTTTCGCTGCGCGAACTCGAAATTTCTTTGCTCACCGTTCCACCCGGCGGCGAAACACTGCCAATCAGAGTCTTTAACCTGCTGCACTATGGCGCCGGTTCTGATGTTGCGCGTCTGAGCCTTCTGCTCGCACTGCCGATAAGTCTGGCAGCCTGGCAGATAACAAGAAAGTGGGCCCGGGCCTGATGACAACACAAGCCAGCTCAACAACCACAAATGCGGTAAGAGTAAAAATCGCCGGGCTGACCTTCAAACGTGGCGACCAGACTATCATCGATAATCTATCGCACGAGTTTTCCGCCGGCAGCATCACACTTCTCACCGGCCCTTCCGGTTGCGGAAAAACCACTCTTCTGCGCCTTCTTGCCGGGCTTGAAATTCCTGATTCAGGCGAAATAACCGCTAACGGCACGCTCTGGAGCAGCGCCGGGCAGATCATGCCCCCCTGGCTGCGCAATCTCGACCTGCTGTTTCAAAATGATGCGCTATGGCCCGACCAGACAGTCGGCGCCCAGATCGACTGGGTAAAAAGCCGGCGAAATCCTGGCGGCACGGCCGCGAACATCGATGAGATTACGACGCAACTTGGCATAAACGATCTGCTGAATCGCTATCCGGCCGGTCTCTCAGGCGGCGAGGCGCGCCGGTGTCAGCTCGCGCGCATACTGGCAGGGAGCCCTTCCCTGTTACTGCTAGATGAACCACTGAGCGGCCAGGATGCACAGACCGCTGGCAGAACTGCACAGCTGCTGGGCAGTCTGCTCGCACAATACCATGTCACCACGATACTGGCGAGTCATGAGACCGCTCTATTCGCGGCGTTTGGCTGGCAACAGCTCAACCTGCCCGACATCAACGGCTTGCTGCGCGCTTAGATATCCAGAGCGCAACGGCGACAGTTATCAGAGGCAGCACCAGCATCGGGTTATCGGCAGCGGCCGAAATATGACTGATTATATTGAGAAACAGAGGATGTTCGTGGTAAAGCCTGGTGCCGACATAAACTCCCGAGCTAACCAGGGTCAGAAACCTGAAAAAACCGCGATCGGGGCCGGCGATAAAAGCAAAGAACACCATGGCCGCGCCGGCGGCGCCGGCCAGCAGAAAGTGTGGCTGCTCGATTATGGCGCCATCGGTAAGTATTGCCGCCCTGATATTCTCGACGACAAAGAAGAAACCGAATATGAAGGCAACCCAGCGCACCGAAGGCAGCTTTTTGAAATCTTCAGGCGAGGCCGGTTTGATCTG
>CAZMWO010000744.1:0-1933 GCA_964569565.1 uncultured bacterium
TGCGCATAAGCTATCCCTGTCTGATTTCCGTTGAGAAAGGCATTTTTCAGCCGCGTCTACCTTCTTTTAAACTCAAGATGGCTACCAGGGAACGGCCGATCCGGCGACTCACTCTGGCTGATCTGCCCGACAGCGAGCCTTTGCGCTATGGCCTCAAAGGTTCACCGACTCAGGTTATCAGAGTGTTCCCGCCGCAGAGTTCTTCGCAGAGAGAGACCTGGAACGATTCTCCGGAAGTCCTTTCTGAAAAGATTTACGCCCGACTTAACGAGCTGAAATTCCTATGAGCAGTATAAGAATTCTTCCATTTTCAGGTCAGAATATCGATGAATTACTGGCTTTGTGCCCGTTCAACGCGATCGAGAAATGTGGCGATGGCATAGATATCAACGCCGGTTGCCGCATGTGCCGCATCTGCCTCAAACGCCGTCCAGACATCTTCGTATTGGCAGAAGCTCAGCCAAAAGCTAAGGTTAACAAAAATGACTGGCGGGGAATCGCAGTCTATGTCGAGCATTTCAACGGTGCAATTCACCCGGTGAGTTTCGAACTTGTCGGCAAGGCACGCGAACTGGCAGGCAAGACAGGTCAGCCGGTTTTTTGCCTGCTGATCGGCGAACAGATAAAGCCTATGACCGCTGAAATTCTTGAATACGGCGTCGATAAGGTCTATGTTTATGACCGCCCCGAGCTGAAACATTTCAGGATCGAGCCTTATACCGCGGTTTTTGCAGATTTTATCAACCGTGTCAAACCATCTGGAATCCTTGTTGGTGGCACCTCGCTCGGGCGTTCGCTCGCGCCTCGGGTGGCCGCCCGTTTTCGCACCGGACTCACCGCTGACTGCACTATACTCGATATCAATGAAAACACTGATATCGACCAGATCAGGCCGGCTTACGGCGGCAACATCATGGCGCATATTCAGACGCCGAACCACCGGCCGCAGTTCGCGACGGTGCGCTACAAGATTTTCAACGCGCCGGCCCGCACTTCACCGACCGGCACGGTTGAGTTCTGCGATATCGCGCCAGAACAGCTGAAGTCGGCCATCGAAATACTCGAGATCAGGCCTAAAGAAAAAGTGCGCTCGATTGAAGATGCCGAAACCATAGTTGTTGCCGGCAAGGGTATCAAAAAGGAAGCTGATCTTCAGATGATCTACGAACTTGCCGATGCGCTCGGCGCGATGACTGCCGGTACCCGGCCGCTGATCGAACAGGGCTGGTTCGACCCGCGTCTACAGATCGGCCTGAGTGGCCGCACGGTCAAGCCTAAGCTGATTATTACCTGCGGCGTATCGGGTTCTGTGCAGTTCGCAGCCGGCATGCAGAGCGCCGAAAATATTATTGCCATCAACAATGATCCGGGCGCTGCAATTTTTGGTGTGGCGCATTCGGCTGTGGTCGGTGATCTCTATCAGATCGTTCCGGCCCTGCTCGGGAAAATTAGAAAAGGTACTTCGTCATCATGAATTACAAGCCACTTGCACATGAAGACATCGACTACATCGCTTCGATCTGCGGAAAAGAAAACCTGGTCGCAGGCTCTGCCATTCACGAAGATTTCAGCCACGACGAGCTTGGCGACCTGCACCGGTCGCCCGAACTGCTGGTCAGCCCGGAAAATGCGCAGCAGATTTCGGCAATTCTCAAATACGCCAACGAAAAGCGTATCGCAGTGACGCCGCGCGGGCAGGGGACCGGCCTGGTCGGCGGTGCTGTCGCTCTGAATGGCGGTATCATGATCAGTACTGCCCGCATGAATAAAATTATCGAACTCGATCAGAACAATCTCACACTGACGGTCGAGCCGGGCGTGCTGCTCATGGAAATAGCTGCTTACGTCGAGCAGTTCGATCTTTTTTACCCGCCTGATCCCGGCGAGAAAAGCGCCTCGATCGGCGGCAACATCAGCACCAACGCCGGCGGCA
>CAZMWO010000745.1:0-1282 GCA_964569565.1 uncultured bacterium
GATTTCCGGCAGTTTTATCTTCCACTGACCATTGGTGCCTGTCTTCTGCTGTGGCAGTTGCACAGCTTCTTTGCCGAGCGAAGGCGTGAATCTGGCATATACCACGCCAAACAGCTTGCGTGCGGCACCCGGAATTTCGACAGGCAGAATCAGACAGCCGCGGACCTCGCCGCCGGTAACCTGTTCTGATAAAACTTCTACCGATTCAACTGTGGTGTCCTGCTGCAAACCTTTCTTTTCGGCGACGCATGCCAGTCTGATAGCAGGAGCGACCGGTATGACGACAGTTTTTTCAAGCGGCGCCGCCTTTTTTCCTTCGCCGAGCATAATCCTGATTTCGTCATAAAACCGCTCTTTCTGCCTGTAAGCGAGTTCAGGCGGCGCCGTATAGCGCAGTTCGACAATACCTTCGCCGTCGGTGCGGGCACTTGCAGACAGTATTTTGCCGAGAGGCTTTGCCTGTGATACTTTGTCCCAGACGAACTGTACCGGCATATTGGCCAGAGGAGCGTTGAGTGCCTCCTGGCGCAGGCTGATGCGGGCGGTTATTTCCTGACCGGGCTGTGCCGGCAGTTCGGGCGAAAAGGTTACGTCAACAGCCACTTTGGCCGGACACAATACAAAGGGTATTTCCAGCTTTCCGGTCGGTCGCTCTGAGGGTTTTATGCGCGAAAACGCTTTAACGACAAGCCTGCCGCGCAAAGGCTCTTTCAGTTCCGGCATTGAGCGAGCACTGCACCAGGTGCTGACCGGTGGAATGACGCCTTTGTCGAGTTCTGAGCAAACAAGCGTATCTTTGTCGAAAGACGATTCGAGCCTGAATTCAAAATCTTCATCAGGTGCGCGAAACACTTCGCCGGTAGCGGCATCGACCTCTTCGACCCAGACCGTCAGCTTGCATGTGCTCTGGCCGTCAGCCATCAGCCATATCTCAGGATCTTTCCAGCACTCGTCTGGCGATACCGTATAACCCATTGCCTGTGCCGGCTCGGCCACATAGACATTGCATTCGGCGTTGAGCGGCTCAAGTTGCGCGGAGTCTGAAGCTACCGGCAAGGCTTTGATATAGACCCGCACCGGTTTGCTGAATTTATCGGGGTTTTTGTAGCTGACAAACTGGTCGGTTACGGCGACGCTGGCCGCAACGACTTCACCCTGATCCTGCATTGTGAAAGACAGCCAGCCAGCCGGTTCACAGGCAAATTCAGGACTCTGAAAGTCACAGGGATTATATTGGCCGTTCTGATCGCGGGCAAGCATGCGCACGCGAATCGCGGCCGGC
>CAZMWO010000745.1:1343-1933 GCA_964569565.1 uncultured bacterium
TCTGGCATGTCAGAAAACCTCCAGGATATAGGCGGGACCGCCGCCGGGTGAAACAGTTACAGTGGCCGTGCAGGTCTGGCCGCCACCTGAGCCGGTAATGTAAATCATAGAAGGCTGCGGTATCGTATTGGCAGGAGTATCAGCTCTCTGACCGACCATACAGGTCAGTCGGCAACCGCCGGTGATCTGGCTCAGCGTCATCCAGCCATCTCCCTGCCCGGCAAGCGTAATCGAGGCGTCGCCGGCCGGAACCAGCGGCCCGTTGTTTTCGCTTTTCCAGACCGCTACCAGAAGCTCGGCCGGTGCTTCAGCAGTCACAGCAAGGTTATAGCTGCTGACCTGAAGAACGTAGGTTGTAGTGTTCACTGCGGCATCAGCGGCACCGGCGCCGACAGCAGCGCCAATGGAAGGCGGCACGCCAGCCTTCATCAGATCGGCAGACCCCCCGGCCTTAACCCATGAAGTAATCTGGGTGGTCAGCGGGTCATTGGGGTTCACGTTTTCCCACCAGCCCTTGTCATGCGCGAAAAGAGTCTCTTCACAGAGCATCAGCATAAATCCTGCAAAAGCGGTAAAGCTCAAAAATGAAG
>CAZMWO010000746.1:0-1930 GCA_964569565.1 uncultured bacterium
TATCGTACGTAAAAAAGATTTTTTTTGATTTCCAGTTTTCCGGACAGTAATATTTTTTTGCAGTTGATGCTAACAATGCCGGCTTTACTCCGAAAACTAAGCAAATAGTGTGCCCATTCGCGAAATGGTCTTGGATTATAACATCTATACTGATACGAGTCAACTTTTTAGTAAGATTATTTTTTGTATCTCGTATTGCCGCGCCGGCAAACGCAAACCCCGTAGAGCACAAAGCGTCAGCAGCGCAGGAGTTCCGCCCAGAAGTTCTGCAACGAATCCATGAAATCTGCCGTTTTCGTCCTTCTGATCGGGAATTGCTGACCGGTCTCTCAATAAATTGATAATTTAAATGAATACTGGTATAATCCTGCCATGCAAACCAACATCGAAATTTCACGCGCTTTTATGGAAACCCCTGACGGCGTGCTGTCAATTCACCAGTTGTCGCGCAGACTCAAGCTCCCTTACGGCACCGCTTACAATCGTATTCACCTGCTGCATGACCAGGGAATCGTGCAGATGCTGCCACAGGGCAAAGCCAAGCTCTGCGCACTCAACCCCGACAACCCGATGACGGCATGTCTTCTTGCCCTCGGATCTGCCCAGCTGACCGAAATGTACATCAAACAGAATCCTTCAGCCGGCAAGCTCCTCAAAGATATCCGGGCCAACCTCGAAGGCAATTTTGCCAACGTGCTCACCACAGCTATACTGCTAACGCCCGGCCAGCTCAAAACCATCGGCAGCTATCTGCCGGCCGGCCTGCAGAATGAAGAACCACCTGTCGACCAGAACTTGACCCTCGACCTTTTCTACATCTGTTCTGGCGAAGGCTTTGACGAGGCTGCCGCCGAAACCGTTACTGCAGCCGTTCTGCCGCCAGGCGCCCCGGTAAAGGTTACCAGCATGGCACTCGACCGCAATACGCTGCTGGGTATGTTCACGGAAAATGAAAACGAAGCTGGCCTTTCAGCTTACAGCATGCTGCACGAAGGCCTGATCATGTTTGGATTTGAAAGCTTCTACCGCCTCATTCTTGAGGCTTTCGCCCGCAAACTCGGCAGATAAGGAGAGCCGCATGAAACGACAATTTGGCGCCCTGCTGTTTTGCCTGATGATACCGGCATGCCTGCCAGCGCAACTAACCATAGAGCGCACCCCGGCCAGAACCTTCCCGGGGCCAGCCACCAGTCAGCCGACCGTCATCGCAACGTCACCGGTCGACCCTTCCCTGCCCTTCGTCGATTCCGCCAGAACCCTGATCGTCGAACAAAAATACGACCAGGCCAGAGAGGCTCTCAGAACCGCCCTGCGCATCGCCCCGATGAATCTCGAAATATGGGCTCTCTATGACGAAACCGTAACAGCTGATTACGTGCAGAAGAAGAGAATCGAAAAATTCAATCCGGTAATCGACAGCGATATCGAGCCAATCTTTTCAATTACCCGCATCGACAGCTACATCGAGCTCGACACACTCTACGTCGTCGGCACCCTGCAGAATATATCGAGGGCAACCCGCCAGAAGATAGTGCTCACCGGAAAAATTCTCGACGAAAATAAAAGAGAGCTCCGCCGCGAAACAGGCACGCTTCTGATACCAGAACGAGGCCTGATGCCGAACGAGAGCTCCATTTTCGAGATACCCTTCAAAAATTTTCCGCCTGGCGGAAAGTCTTTCAGGGTCGAGGTTACCTCTTACGAGTAATCAGCTGTTGGGGTCGGCCAGCCTGACCAGTGTATGCTTGCCATCAAAAATTCTGGCGATATGAGCCATGGCCCCGATAAAGAGCACAAAGCCGATCCAGCGCAGCCATGAGTTTTCAAGCATGTCTACGAGATCTTTCTTGAATTCTTTCATCTCTTCGGGAAATGCAAACATGAGAACGCCAGTAAGTGCTACAAATGGAAGAGTCAGCATCCAGAATAT
>CAZMWO010000747.1:0-1927 GCA_964569565.1 uncultured bacterium
GATGTTCTGGATCATCCCGCTGATGATCTATCTGATAACATTTATCGTCGCATTTTCAGAAAAACTGGCACCGCGCGCCCGAACCTACAGCCGAATCTCGTTGCTGATCATCCTCTCCTTTCTCTCGCTCTATCTCTTCGTAGAAATCAACTACTTCTGGTTCAGCGTCATGGTGCATCTCTTCACCCTTTTCTGCGTCGCCATGTTCTGCCACTGCGCGATTGCCGAAAACAGACCGGCCGTCAGATACCTGACCTCATTCTATCTGTGGATATCGCTTGGTGGCGTGCTCGGCGGCTTTTTCAACTCGCTCGTCGCACCGCTGATCTTTTCTGATTATCTTGAATACCCGCTGCTCATAGTTCTCAGCTGCCTGTTAATCGATCGTTTCAATAGCAGCCAACCTGACACCGAC
Source organism: uncultured bacterium (assembly GCA_964569565.1). Classification (GTDB taxonomy): domain Bacteria; phylum Muiribacteriota; class Ozemobacteria; order Ozemobacterales; family Ozemobacteraceae; genus Rifleibacterium. The sequence continues at coordinate 416 of CAZMWO010000747.1, forward strand.
GTGGAAAATACCGGCAGGGCCTTTCTGCCTGGCACTGTTTCCGCGCTGGCCGGCTTCTACATTTTTGCCGTAATCATCTATTTCTCGAATCTTAACCTGCCGGAACAGCTGTTTCATCTGGCCACCTACTTCGGCTACGACATCAATGCGCCAGGCCTCAAGCTCTGTCTAGAATTCATCGGTAATAACTACGGGCCAATCAGACAATCTGCTTTTGCACTGGCAGCAATCATTCCCTCGTTCGTTCTGCTTAAACGCTATCGCGTAGCATTTGCGCCGATGGTTGCCGTTGTCCTTCTGATGATTTTCATTTACAACATCGGCCAGCACAAAATCATCAGACGCTATCGCAATTTCTTCGGGGTCAAGAAGGTTTTCTTCGATACCGGGGCAAACCTTCGCTATCTCGCGCACGGATCGACCGTACATGGTAAGCAGAGCTTTCAGGACGCATTGCGCGAAGAACCTCTGACCTACTATCACCGCCGCGGTCCGCTCGGCGATATTTTTGCCCTGCCGATGTTCGGCAAAGACAACCTCAAAGTCGCTATCATAGGACTGGGGGTTGGCTCGATGGCCGCTTATTCGCGCAGCGGCAACGAATTCGTCTTTTATGAGCTCGACCCGCAGGTTGTCGATATTGCCCAGAATACCGGAATTTTCTCGTATCTCAAAGATTTCAGCCACAACTGCCGCGTCGAAGTTGGCGATGGCAGGCTCAAAATCATGCAGGCGGCGCCAAAGTATTTCGACATGATTGTAATCGATGCTTTTTCTTCCGATGCGGTTCCGATACATCTTCTGACCGTCGAAGCGCTGCAGATCTACCTCGACCGCCTCAAAGACACCGGCCTGATCGCCGTTCACGTGTCAAACCGCTACCTCAATCTACAGCCCAACCTGCAGGCACTGGCAAAAGCACACAACCTGCATCAGACATTCATTGCCGACAACTATTTCGTTACCGACGAGCCGGCCAACTACGAACGCAGTCCGGCTGAATACGCAATTTTCACCAGAGACCAGGAAATAACAAAGCACCTGGGCCGCGTATCTGGCGACAACTGGGCTCCAATAGAAGACTGGCCTGATTTCAGGCCGTGGACAGACAGCCATTCAAGCGTATTTCCGTTGCTCAATTTCAAAGCCGACCCGAGCCAGAACCTGGCAGTATCTGAGCAATGAACACCCTGCCAGATAAGTGCCTGAGCGATAACAGGTCTACTGATATAATAAAACACATAACAACAGGTGATGGAATGATCGAATCGGAAGTTAAAACAAAATTCAAACACAGCATGGCTTGCCTGCTTGCGTTATGTATCATCCTGGCCATGACAATACTAAGTGGCTGCAGCAGCTCACAACCGGAAGTCATTGTTTATACTTCCGTCGATCAGCCTTTTGCTGAGCCAGTTTTCAAAGCCTTCAGCGAAAAAACCGGAATCAGTGTCAGAGCGGTATTCGATACCGAAGCGGCAAAGACCGTCGGGCTTGCCAACCGGCTGCGCG
>CAZMWO010000748.1:0-1926 GCA_964569565.1 uncultured bacterium
CTTTGCGCAGCTTGATGTCGTCGGCGATCAATACCGGAATAATCGCTGTCGACGAGCCGAAGGTGTGGAACCCGAGCTTATGAAAGCCGGCAAGCAGGTAATCGACGTTGCTGCGCAGACGGTTACGCAGTTCGGCGTCGTGCTCGATAATGTCGAACACCTCGATCAGGCCTGCAGCTACCGATACCGGAATGCTGGTCGAGAAAATATAGGATCGTGCAAAATGCCTGACATATTCCACTATTTCGGCTTTTCCGGTGAGGTAGCCACCGATTCCCGATGGCGCTTTCGACAGAGTGCCTATAGTCAGATCGATCTGACCGTCGAGCCCGAAATGTTCGGCGCTGCCACGCCCGGTTGCGCCGATCATACCGACGGCATGCGCCTCATCAACGAGAACTGCGGCGCCATAGGCTTTTGCCAGCTTCTGAATTTCGTCGAGCGGTGCGATGTCGCCATCCATGCTGAACACGCCATCGACGACGATCAGCTTGCCCTTGAAAAAGCTACTGGCCCGCTTGAGCATCTGCTCGAGGTGCGCCATGTCATTGTGCTGGAAATATTTGAGAGAGCCTTCGCTGAGCTTGACGCCGTCGATCAGCGATGCGTGCGCATACATGTCTGAAATAACCACATCGCCGGCACCGACCATCGCCTGAATAGTGCCGACATTGGCCTGATAACCCGTCGGAAACACCACTGCGCTCTCGCAGCGATAGAATTCGGCGATTTTCTGTTCGAGCCGGCGATGTACGTCTGATGTGCCGCTTAGCAGAGCAACCGAGCCGGTTCCATAGCCATAATCGACAACCGCTTTCTTAGCCGCTTCGACTACGCGCGGGTGCGTCGACAGGCCGAGGTAGTTGTTCGAGGCGAACATCAGCATTTCGCGCTTCTCGCCGGTCGCCGGGTCGACTGTGGTTACCCGATGCCGGCTCGGCGAAGCCAGAGTGCGGCGGTAGGTGTAATGCCCCTTTTGCTGAATGTCGAGCAGCTTCGGGTAAAAGAAGCGGGCTTTTTCGGTTATGTCGTTGCTCTCGGGCGGCGGTTCATACAGAGACTCGGTGGTCGCTTCGTTATCGTTCATCTGATAAGTTTCTCCAGAAGAATTTTTCGGGTGGCTTCAATCTGGCGGACGGATTTGGCAAAACGCAGTCCTGAGCAGGTCATTACCGGTTTTCCGGTTGTGTCGCCGACAATTATGCTGTAAAGCCCTTCTGCATGATATGTAGCTCTGACCAGAACGCTTCCGACCGGCCGGCGGTTGAATATCGACAGGCTGGCGCATGCCACCGGCAGCCCGTAAGTGTCGGAAAAAGACATCAGGTGCAGACCGGCCGTTTGCAGCAGCAGGTCAAACAGAACGATGGGAACAGACTGTTCTTGTGCATATCTGCCCAGAGTCGGGTTGTCATGCGCAAATTCAGAGAGCTCGACCACGACCGTCTGGCGGTTGAACTCGTAAAACACAAAATCAGCCTGAAAAGTCGGGCCGTGGAACAGCAAAACCGGGTAAAGCTGCTGTTTCAACAGGGCTGCGGGAATGGCATCCCGTGGTGCTGCCAGCACAAACCCGCTGTTGGCAGCTATATTGGCTCCTTTGCCAAGAACCGCATGCAGATTCCCGTTCTCATCCTGCAGGCTGGCGGTCTGCCCGTCGCAGGTGCAAACCAGCTTTTTAGCCAGTCCTCGGCGCAGTATCACCGGCGTTTTGATTTCTATACCGGCAAAGCTACAGCAGTCGCTCCCGAAAGCGCGCGCAAGTTCATCAACGAGCATCGCCATCGGCACGAACGGCGTGCCATCCAGCTGATGATCGGCCAGACACGGCAGCTCCTCCATCGAAAAAGTGCAGTTAGCTTTCATTCTGCCCCTTCGGAAGCAAGCATCGGTAACAAACTCGAAGCTGCGAGTTAGATAGACGAG
>CAZMWO010000749.1:0-1919 GCA_964569565.1 uncultured bacterium
CCGAGAGTTTCATTTTGAATTTTGTAATCAAAATCATTCTGAGCCGCAAAAACTATATCATCACGGTCTTTGCCGGTCGGATTCGCCATATTCAGATTGAGTCGCGGCACATTGACACCGCGGCGCGACTTGATTGAACCGCTGTTGACTATCGTGCAACATATATTTTTGTCGTCCGCTACCGAGTCGACATGCAGTTGTATCAGCCCGTCATCGAGCAGAATGGTCGAGTCCGCTTCAACCAGAGACGGCAACTGCTTATGCGAGACGCTCAGCCGTTGTGGCGTTCCGGTTATGTCTTCGGTCGTCAGAATGATCTGTTTGCCGGCTTCGAGAAAAATTGTTCTGCCCTCGATTTCGCCGGTGCGGATCTCAGGCCCTTTGGTGTCGAGCAGCAGCGCTACCGGCTTCTGCATTTCATCTCGCAGTTTTTTGACGCGCTCGATGCGCACGCCATGTTCCTGGTAATCACCGTGCGAAAAATTGAGGCGCGCCACGTTCATACCGGCGCCGATAAGCTCTCTTAAAACGTTTTCTTCTTCTGCCGAGGGGCCGAGTGTTACAAGTATCTTGGTTTTACGCATAGTCTGCCTGAATGCCTTTCCGGTTTTTTATATAAATTGCGACTAAATTGCCAAGCAAAAAATATGCCAGATTTGCTGCGCAATTTTTGCGCAAAAAAGCCGGCCTGCTCATTTTCAGCCGGCCGGCCTGCAAAGATGCGATCAATTATCGATCAGGGAACAGCCTGAAGTGTGAGTTGCTGGATCTTCCAGACATTGTCTTCCTTCATCAGGTTGACGCTCATTTTAACATTTTCATTGTTGGCAAATTTGGCGGTGTAAACCAGCAGGCCATTAGGCACATCGGCCATGACCACGGTTTCGTCAGCATTGATGGTTCGCGAGGTGTAGGCGCCGAAAGTTTTCATGTAATTATCGACATACAGCGTCTGAAAAGCCTGAGGTGTGCAGACGGCTGCCATCATAGCGGCCCAGTCAGCGTAAAACGCTGTGGCATCGCCGGCGTTATAGCCTGCCATCATCTTGTCGATCATTGCATCCAGGGCGCCCATCTCTTCAGCTGCTGGCAAAACTCCGGCAAAAAGAGCTCCACTCAAAACCACCAGCAAAAGTGTAACCAACAGAACTTTCATCTTCATATTTGTCTCCCGTGCTTTAAACATTTTCGGGCCAGCCGAATCTGCACGAATTTTAATCCTGTGTACACAGTTTGTAAACAAAATCCGCAGAACAGCAAAATTCATGCTTTAACTGGAACTCTTGATACTGCAACTTTGCGCAGTAAAAAGGCCTGGTGCCTTCGCTCACATGGCGGCGATGACGAAATTCTGAATTGCCCACTGAATTATGCCGACAATAACGCCGAGAACGCCACCGAGACGTATGATCGCTTTCATTTCTTTGTCGGCGATGCGGTTGAATATATTTTCGAGTTTGATCAGATCCATTTTGCAGACCTTCTCGATAACTATTTCCTGTACAGAAATCTTCTCGGCAGCCTTTTCAGCAGCGCGGTCGAGCAGCATGGGCACCTGCTTCTTAAGTACTGCGCAGATTTCGTTTTCGATACGATCCATGACCGACTTGACCAGAGTGTCTGCACTGAGATTGAAAAAGGGAATCTTGTTAGCTATGCTGCTGATGAAGTCTTTTATGCGTTTTTCCATGTCATCGCGGTTCTTGCGCATGACATCTTCGATGATCGGGTCGATGTCAGCCGGTTCAACCTTCTTGATCAGCTCTTCAACACTTATCAGCTCGCCTTCGACAATTTTGCCGAGGTTGTTTGCCAGTTCTTTCTGGCGCTTGGGCAGAAGACCCTGAAACTCAAACAGCATGAAACGCCAGCGTTCTTTAGGTCTGAACAGCGCTTTTATCGCCAGCCAGTTGGTTACC
>CAZMWO010000750.1:0-1918 GCA_964569565.1 uncultured bacterium
CACCCTTTCCCATATATTCCAGCAGGCCGGGGTCGCGCATCTGTCTGACGATGTCTTCGTAGATTTTGCGGGCTTTGTCGGCATCCATAAGTTCACCGGCTGTCATTTTTCCTTCGACATCCATCGAAAAGCCGCTGATCGAGGCATTTGCCGGCAGCGGAAAAATATACAGGCCCTCAACCGTATGGTTCTGATGGTTGAAGAAAATCTGGTCAACCTCGGTTGTTGCCGCCAGATTGTTGATGCGTATCTTGACATGGTGCTTGTTGACCGAAAGCGGCACGGTAAAATTCTCTGCCGGCCGTGATGGCGGCACGAAGATGATTCTTTCTTCATGAATCGGAAAGATCATGCCGTCAGCGAACGCAGCACCGACAGACAAACAGAGACAAAGAGCGACAAAAACAAACATGCGGTAACAGTGTTTCATATTTCCTCCCCTGAGTTGCTACAGGATACAACGAAATTGAATCGCAACGGATTCAATTTTTTACCGGTAAAGAGAAAAGGCGCTTCTACGGCCTGTAAAGCAGTTGAAGCGCCCGGGTTTTGTTCTAAAGGTTACATCAGCAACCCGAGAATAGCCAGAATAACTGACTGCATTGTAAAGGCTGCAGACCTGACGAAATCTTTAAGGCCTAACAGCATCAGCAAACTCTCGACATTGTCAGGGAACAGCAGTTTGCCGAAGAGAAGTATGCCACAGAAAAGAGAAATGCCGGCTGAAACGTAGATGAGCCCCTTGTCGAACCCGCTGGGCCTGAGGTTCAGGCGCTTTATTATATCGTATTTATAAAGGGCAACACACAGAAAGATCAGCCCGAAAAACAATATAGTAAAGGTTTCGGCCGTCGACGGATCGGAGCAAAGTTTGTACAGCTCAGCCATTGGCTATTTTACCTCAACGTAATTTTACTGACAGTTCGCGGTCAAGACGGCCGATCATTTTGTCCAGCAATGGTTGTATTTCTTCGTCCGTCAGTGTTTTTTTAAGGTCACGGAAGGTGAGAGAGTAGGCGAGAGATCTGAAGCCCGGCTCGATTCCCTTGCCCTGATAGACATCGAAGAGGTAGCAGTCTTCGAGAAGAGTTTTGCCTTCTGTCGTGAGAATCTTGCTGATATCACGGTTGCCGACGCTTTCTGGCGCTAACAACGCGAGGTCTCTTCTGATCGCTGGCAGATCTGGAATCGGCTGCATGCGTTCGCTGCCCTCGGCAGCTTTGGCCGCCTTACCAAGGTCTATTTCGACTATATAAATGCACTTTGGCATCTTTTTGTTGTCGATGAACTCCGGGTGAAGCTGGCCGAATTCGCCGATGTGGTTTTTACCGGCGCTCAGTTCCATCTGCATGGTCGGATGGAAAAGGCTGCAGCTGCCTGCTGAAAACTTAACCTTCAGCCTGAGCAGTTTTGCGATGTTTTCGACTACGCCCTTGATGACATAGAGGTCGAAATTTTCGCCGTTACGCCGCCAGTCGCGCGGATTTACCGAACCGCAGAAGCCGAGGCTGAGCCTGGTGAATTCTTCACTCAGCCCGCCGGCCGACGGATGGAATACCCTGCCGATCTCGAAAAGCTTGAGGTTGAATTCGTCGTTGAGAATGTTGCGGCGCAGGGCGTCATACATGCCCCATTTGAGGCTGGTGCGCATCGCGCTGAGTTCTTCAGAAAGGGGGTTCTGCAGCATCAGCGGCTTCTTTTCACGAAAACTTTCATTGATGGCGGCCGGAATGAAGCTGTAGGTCATGATTTCGTTGAAACCGCATGAAACCATGTGGTCGCGCAGTCTGGTGCACATTTTCTGCAGCGGTGTCGGCAGCTGCAGAACCGAAGTTATCGCCGGCAGCGTTTCTGGTATGTTGTTGTAGCCGTACATTCTGGCGATTTCTTCGATGACGTCTACTTCAAGCTCGAGGTC
>CAZMWO010000751.1:0-1916 GCA_964569565.1 uncultured bacterium
CCCGGTAACAGCGCAGGGCTTGCCTGCTGTCGCACAGTACCGTGCAGAGATTACAGCTGGTGCAGCCTGAGACGACTTCGCCGCTGCTTTCGGCCAGGCGGTTGATGAAATCGGGTTCGCAGACGAACGGCCGGCTCAGGGTCACGCCATCGATGCCACGCTGGTTGATGATGTAATCGATCTGGCTTTTTTTGCGGATTCCGCCGGTGACCAGAATCGGGGTTTTCGATATTGCCTTGATCTTTGCAGCATTTTCGAGGTTGTAGAGATCGCAATAATCGATGAAACTTCGTTTGTACCAGTGGTAAATGAAATGTTTGAATAACCAGCGCAGTGCCGGATGATAACGGTTGAACAGACAGTTGTGCTTGAGCACCGGGTCGAGCGGGTGCTCGCCGCGGATGATGTTGAAAGCTACTTCCATCATGCCATAGCTGATCTCAACGGCATCGACTTCGAGACTGTCGATGACCGGCCAGTAAGACATGACCAGCGGCAGGTTCAGACCGCGCTGGCGATCGTCGGCAGCGCTGATTTTCAGAAAAACCGGCAGCTTTACGGCTGCTTTGACACCGATGACCACCTGCTTGAGAAAGAGCAGGCGGTCATCGCCGTATTCATCGTTTCGATTGTTGGTGAATGGCGACATGAACTGATGAATCAGATAACCGTGCGCGCAATGAATCTGAATGCCGTCAAAACCGGCGGTTTCTGCGTTTTTAGCAGCTCTGATGTATTCATCGACCTTTTCTTTTACTTCATCTGTTGTCAGCGGCGTCACCGGTTGTCTGAAATAGGTGCATTTAACCGGCCCGGCACCTTTGACCGGCATGTGGGTCACCCGTTGCAGCGTCTGGCGGCCGGTATGCGAAATCTGAATGAACAGCTGCGCCTCTGGCTGCGCGGCCTTGACATCATCGATAACCTGTTTCCAGCCGGCAATTTTGCGCCTGTCATCGATACCGGCCTGAAATGGCTGCATGGCACGGCCCTCACGCGAGGTGTGGTTGAAGCCGGAAATAATGCATCTCGCACCACCGGCTGCCAGCTTCTTGTAAAGTTCAGCGAATTTTGCCGTCGGAATGCCTTCGGCATCGGCCATGTTTTCGAAGGTGGCGGCCCTGACGATACGGTTAGGGAGGGTTGTGCGTCTGAGTTTGAGCGGTGTAAACACTGCTGGTTCCTTTTCCGTCAGGATTTATCGTCGTCGTGCAGCCCAAACAAAAAGCCGATGAACACATAGGTTGCGCTATACAGATAAAGCGCCAGAGTGCCGTTGAAAATTGCGATCATGGTTACCTGGCCGCAGGCGCAGGCCCTGAAGTTGGTGGCGTTCGAGAAGTAGGCGCGCGGCCCGACCGGGTTGCGGTAGAAGCGCACCGCTGTCCAGAGCTGCAAAAAGATGGTCATTACGCCGCAGTAGACGAAGTGTTCGGTAATGGCAAACGGAAAATAATTAAGATAGCGCAGCACGAAAAAGAGGATTGTTGGCATGAAAGAGCCGAAAATGCCGAGCATTTTTGCTTTTTCGACGCCATGTCTGACGATGAAGGTATTCTTGCCGGCGGCCTTGTCGCCTTCATAATCTTTGAAATAGGTGAAATAGGTCATCAGACCGTTCATATAGGCGACCAGCAGAATTGTCGAATAACGGTTGGTGGTGAAGAAGGGTTCGTTGAGAATCGGGCCGATGGCGAGAAAGCCGTAAACCGTGCAGGTCGAGATCATCAGGCCAAAGACGACGTTGGCCCAGATGCCCCAGGCCTTGCTGTAATTGTAGACGAAGTTGAGAAGGAAGCCGGCAAAAAGAGGAATCAGCGACCATGGGTTGAGAAAGTAAGAAACGATGGCCGCTATGCCCATGAGGGTGAATGAGGTGGTCAGAGCCCATCTGATGTTGAGTTCGCCGCTGACCA
>CAZMWO010000752.1:0-1916 GCA_964569565.1 uncultured bacterium
AAAAGCCGGTCAATGGGCCGGTGCGGGTAAACTGGCTGCGAAAATGCACGCGGCGGCGACTGCGGCCATCAAAAACCAGATCGGTATAAACTGCGGTCTGAATCGGCTTAACCCAGCCGTTAAGACGCAGATCGAAGTCTCCGAAATTGCGATATTCAGAGGCATCAAACGAACGGTCGCGCAAAACCCGGTCGTTGTGGCTGACCGTAAACTTTGACGGAACCGGGAAACGGTAGGCCAGCCCAAGCATTTCGGCACCGATGCGGCCGGTATTGAGAAGCCGACGCAGCTCTTCCTGGCTTTCCGGCTTGTCAACCAGCGTGCGGCAGGTTTTGAGTGAGCGCATGATACGTTTAACATGATTGGCAGTTGCCGGAGCCAGAACTGGTATTGAGCGCCCTTCACGCGCAGTCGTCACCGGCGCCCAGGGCTGGTTGAACTTTGCCGATTCAGGCACATCTGGAGACGCCGGCAGTGGTGGTGGTGGCGGAGGCGGAGCCGAGGTCATCGGCTGCATCGGCGGCGGGCTCACCGCATATCCCGGCGGAGGCGGCGGCGGTTCGAAACTGCCATGACTCAGCAACGGCGCGTCACCGGCCGGCGCAGCAGACTGGGCAAACAGGTTCCCGGCAAAATATATGACAAAAACACAGATCAGAAAGTATACAACATTTTTCCTCATAAACTCTCAACTTCCTTAAAGGATTACTGCTATAAAATACATTCCCCCACCCTCTTATGCAAGCTGACGATAAAATGAACAAAAATATGCATGCGACTAGTATTGCAAAGTAACATCAATCGATTTATTCAGAAAACTGCAAAAAAACCAAGCAACAACAGATAATGCGACCACAGAAGCCTTGCAATTCATTTTTTCACCTTTTGCCGTTCGAGGTACCGCGCCGTATATTAGCGGCAGTTTTATATGGGTCAGTTGTATCAGAAATCGTAGTATAAGACCCAGAGTGAGTTAGGAGGAATCCTACACCATGAGATCCCGTATTTCTATTTTTCTGCTCGGCCTGGCATTGATTGCCACCATGGCCATCACCGGCTGCGCCATCTTCGGCGACGATGATGACGACGATGTTTACTCAAGCGGTGGAAACACCACAATCAGCGGTTCTATCAGCACTACCGGAGGCAGTTCTCTGCGCGCACAGGCAGCCCCGACCAGCGCAACCGTAACCTTCAATTATCTCGATGATAATGGCAATCTGGTTCCGATAGTAACCGGCATCAATGTTACTTTTTCAAACGGCACCGCTCAATACACATTCAGCGTTACACTGCCAGCAGCCGCTCAGCAGAGACGCAATTTCATTCTCCAGGCCTTAACAAACACCAACGAAACCATCGAAGGTGTAGTGCCATTCGATCCAACCACAGAAACATCTGTCACCGTGCCAACAATCGATCCAGACGACGCCGGCCCGGCCGCATTTGTAAAACTCTGCGCCAACCCCACTTATAAGATTCCGAATGTTGACATTGCAAACGTTCTGACAATCTATACGCCTGCTCAGATCAAAGCAATGGTAAATGCTGATGGAACACCAAAATCAGAGTTGACCGATCTGGCAACCCAGTTTAAAGCACGCGATGCGGCAATTCAAACAGCTATAGGTCAGTTTTCTACCTACGCCGCAAAAATACAGCAGTTGATGGATTACAGCTTCCAGCTGGCGAGAAATCCTGATTATATCGGCTTTGCCAATCGCGAGAAGTTTGTCGAAGCCATGCAAGCCAAGGCAAACGAACTCGGCCTGCCGGTAGATGCTTTTAATGCGCTAGACAAAGCAACTACCGACGTCTGGGACAATCTGCCAGTTCCGGAGAATCCGCCAGCAGGTTTTACTAACTATGGCGGCGCGCAGGAACAGAATCGCGAGCTTGAGAATCTTGGGCTGGCT
>CAZMWO010000753.1:0-1905 GCA_964569565.1 uncultured bacterium
ACTCAGAGGCTCGAAAGTATCGCGCGCGAACTCGACCGGCGGCGCCAGGAACATCAGCAGAGCGGTGGGCAGCGCCGCAAGTTTCGCAAATACCTGCGCCGTCTTCTGATGGTTGTGGCGATAATCTTTCTGGCACTTGCCGGGATATTTTTCTTTAATTTTTTCCGGCTTAATTCAGATCTGATCGAGGGGCACATCAAGCAGGGCATAATTCCCAACCTGACGCAGGGGCGGTTCAACCTGCACATGGGGTCGGTTTCCGGCAACCTCCTGTACGGAGTCGAGATCGAAAACGTGCTGGTTCAGAATCCTTATTTTGAATCGGCTTCGACAGTTCTGACCGTTCCGAAAGTTTCGCTGAGCTATTCGCTGTTCGATATTCTTTTTGGCAAACTGATTCTACAGAAGGTTGTCGTGGATAACCCATCTCTGAGCCTGAGGCGTAATGATAAGGGCAGGGGAAGCTGGGATTTTTCAACCCTTGAACCGGCAATTACGACAGTCGATGAAACACGCTGGCAGAAGCAGGATCGTGCTCAGGTGCTGGCTGACCGCTATCTGGCTGACATCCGCATCAACAACCTTTCGATACTTGTTCCAAATCCTGAGAAGCTTATCAGCGACGATTTTGCCGCCCGCATTTTCAGGTTGCCGGCAAAGACCTGGCAGATGTCGGGGATCAACCTTTCGCTGCAGAAGCACCCGGCCGAAGAATTTTTTTCGCATATTCTGCGCATTTCATTGCCTGACCGTGCTGATTTCATGCGGTTTCAGGTGACCAGGCTCAAAAAAAACGGCAACTTTACCATAACCTTTGACGGTCTTGGCCAGAATTACAGCCTGGCTGTCGATAACATCGGCCAGGACGGACGCAAGGTCAACCTGTTCGACGGCAGGCATCGTGAGCGCCTCAATCTTGAGTGGATCTGGGCCAGGCAGAATATTGCGTTGCCGGAAAGGATTCGTGGCTTGAACGGGGTGCTGCAGGTTCCGCAGTTCAACGATCTTGTCAAAGAGTGGCTGCCGGAAGAGTATAACCTGGCCGGAAGTCTGCTGGCGAAGTTTTCCTGTCACGGCCAGCAGCCTCTGTATGACGCACAGGTCGAGCTTGACCTCGCCAGCGCCGAAGTACGGCTTCCCTACGTGCCGGTCATCGAAGGGCTCAGTCTGCAGGCAGCCAGTTCCGGGCGGATTGCCCGCATAAGCCGGCTTGAGTTCGATGCTGCCGGCATTCACAACCTGCACACCGGTTGGCTTGATTATTCCGATGAAGCCAATATCAGTACCGCGGTCGAATCTGATCTGGCCGGTGACCGGATGGCGGTTGCCGCGACATATTCGCGTCTGCTGCCGGGCTCGCATCAGCTTGCCGCCAGACTGGTCCGTAATGCCGGTACTGCTGAAATGAGCTTTGTCAGAACTGTCAACCAGAAGGAAATCATCTACAGCGATTTTGACTTTAATGCCGGTATTGTTAAAGAGGGCAGTGTCGCCGGCATGTTGCCTCTCAATCTTTTGCCGCCACAGATGCGGGATCAGCTGCTGGCCTATTTTTCGCGAGTCGATCTGCTCGGCCCTCTGCAGGTTGATACCGGTTTTTCGAGAATTGACGACTGGCAGAACAGCCTTGTCGTTGTGAATTTTGACGGCGCCAGAATCATAAATCGCAATAATCCCGGCGATTATGTCGAGCTGAGCGGCCTGGCCGAACTGGCTTCCGGCACCCTGACCTGCGATAATCTGCTTGCAAAACTGGACAATCTTGAGATAAAGACTGCCGGTCGCGCCGACCTGACTGCCACCGCGCCATTCGTCAGCGATTATCAGGCTGAGGTTACTGTTTCGACCAGCGGCAACGGTGTCTTTGAAATATCTGCCGAACGCCTGCAGTCTGCTTTCGGGCTG
>CAZMWO010000754.1:0-1895 GCA_964569565.1 uncultured bacterium
CGAGCGAACCGGTGAGAATGATCTTGCCGCGGCCGGGCATGACGACAACTTCGATTGGTAATGTGGTGCCACCGACTTCCGTCCAGGCAAGGCCATTGACCAGGCCGATGTCATCTTTGTCTTCGCGTTTACTGTTATGATACTTGGGTATGCCGAGGTATTGTTCGATCGAAGCATTGGTGACCTGCAACAATGGCTGGTCTTTCCTGGCGGAGTTCGGCTTGATTTTGCCAAAAACGAGATCGCGGGCGATCTTGCGGCATATCGAAGCGAGTTCGCGCTCGAGATTGCGCACGCCGGCTTCACGGGTGTATTTGCGAATGACTTCGACAACCGCAGACTCTTCGATTTTGATGCCCTTTTTGATGATACCATTGGCATCCTGCTGTTTCGGAATCAGATATTTTTTGGCGATTTCGACTTTTTCTTCCTCGGTGTAGCCGGGCAGATAGACGACTTCAAGACGGTCCCGCAACGGCCCGGGAATAGTATGCGGCACGTTGGCGGTAGTAAGAAAGAGAACCTTGGAGAGGTCAAAAGGCGTCGAGATGTAGTGGTCAGAGAAAGAATGGTTCTGTTCGGGGTCAAGCGCTTCCAGAAGAGCTGAACTCGGATCGCCCCTGAAATCCATGCCCATCTTGTCGATTTCATCGAGCAGAACGACAGGGTTACGCGAACCGGTGTCGCGCAGAGCCTGAATTATACGGCCGGGCATTGCACCGATGTAGGTGCGGCGGTGTCCTCGGATTTCGGCCTCATCACGCATGCCACCCAGCGAAATACGGGCGAACTTGCGATTCAGTGCGCGGGCAATCGATTTGCCCAGTGAAGTTTTGCCGACGCCGGGGGGGCCGATCAGGCAGAGAATAGGGCCTTTGATCGACTTCTTGAGGCGGCAGACCGCCAGATATTCAAGAATTCTTTCTTTGACCTTGTCAAGGCCAAAGTGGTCTTCATCAAGTATTTTCTGGCATTTCTCGAGGTCGATGCGGTCTCTGGTGTGCTTGCTCCATGGCAGGGCGACCAGCCAGTCGATATAATTGCGCGAAACCGTAGCTTCAGCTGAACCTGGCGGCATCTTGCCCAGTTTCGACAGTTCTTTTTCTGCCTTTTCACGGGCGTCATCCGGCATACCGGCCTTGGCGACAGCTTCTTTCAGCTCTTCTATCTCTTCGGTGCGCTCATCGGTGTCACCGAGTTCTTTCTGAATGGCCTTCATCTGTTCGCGCAGATAGTATTCTTTCTGGATCTGCTCCATCTGCTTGCGCACCTGCCCGCGGATCTTCTTTTCAACCATCATGATCTCAAGTTCGCGGTTGAGAATGCCGGCGATCTTCTCGAGCCTTTCACGGGGGATGAAAGCTTCGAGGATTTCCTGTTTCTCTTCAACTTTGAGATTGAGGTGTGCGGTGATGATATCGGCAAGCCGGCCCGGCTCTTCGACATTGTTGGCGACCATTATCACCTCGAGCGGAATCTTCTTGTTAAGCTTGACATACTGCTCGAACAGGCTGATGACATTACGCATCAGAGCCTGCTGCTCGATAGTTTTCTTGTCTTCGGTCAGAATCTTGACGCCTTCGACTTCAAAAAATTCATCGAGTTTGGTGAAGCGGTTGATTTTAACCCGGGTCGTGCCCTCGACGAGAATTTTGAGAATACCGTCGGGCAGTTTGAGTAACTGCAGAATTTCTGCGATAGTGCCGGTTTCATAGAGTTCGTCGGCTTCCGGGTCGTCTGTTTTTGCCTGCTTCTGCGAACAGAGTATGATTCGACGATTCTTGAGCATCGCCTCCTCAATTGCTCTTATCGACTTCTTGCGTCCGACAAACAGCGGTACCACCATGTAGGGAAATACGACAACATCCCTCAGCGGAAGCAGAGGGTAAATTTCC
>CAZMWO010000755.1:0-570 GCA_964569565.1 uncultured bacterium
CCTCGTCTAGAGGCCCAGGACACGGCCCTTTCAAGGCTGCGACAGGGGTTCGAATCCCCTGGGGGGCGTGCAGAAAAGAGACAGAGTCTTCGACTCCGTCTCTTTTCTGGTTTTAGCGATAAAATAACGATATAGCTCTCTGTGGCAGGTTGAAAGCCGGCGTTTGGGTGTAAATCAAATATTGAAGTTGCTGTTTTTTAATATTTTATTGCGGGTTCCGGCTTGTGAGTGTTACACTTGTTCTATGTAATCAACCATAGGAGAGTAGAACATGAAGAAAGTTCTGGGTGCCGTATTTGCAGCTGCGCTTTGTTGTACGCAGGCGTTCGCTTTTGACGTTTCGCCTACACAGATCAATACCGGTAAGAAAATTGCCAAGAAAGTGACTGTATCACAGGATTTCCTGCGCAAACTGTTCACCAACAAGTCTATGGTCGATGGTATCGAAATGCTTTCAGTCACCGATGATGGCAACAGACTTGCAAGTATAAGAGGCACGCTTTCTTCGCCACTCAGTGGTAACATTGGCGTCGCCGCCAGAGATTACATTCAGGAAAACGCCGCTCTGTT
>CAZMWO010000755.1:580-1890 GCA_964569565.1 uncultured bacterium
ACGTACCCAATAGGTGTCGGGCAGGTGGTCGCGGATGGCGTCACTCACCTGACCTGGAACATGATCATCGACGGCGTTTTCGTGCGCAATGCAACCATCGAACTGACCGTTGACAAAGACGGCGTCGTTACCCTGGCTCATGGCTCGTTGCCCGAAATCAACGAGATCACCAACCAGATCACTCTCGAGCGCTATCAGGCTATTGGCCTCGCCAAGCAGGCGATCAAGGCCGACAAATTCCGCGCTGTGCCCGAAGCTGAACTTCAGATCGTCGCTGAAGAAGACGGCACCGCTAAAATGGCCTATGTCGCCAGACTCGCCGTCGAGAATCCGCTTGGTGACTATGAAGTCGTGGTAGACGCCGAAACCGGCGAAATCATGCATGTCAATAACGAAATGAACTTCCATACCGGCCTCGGCGCCGTGTATGTTACCAATCCGCTGAAGTGCGAAATCACCAAAGAAGAACTTCTCAACCTGACTGCCACTACGCCGACCGGCAAATACGCTGCGATCGACAACGAAGATGGCCCAGAATCAGACCGTGAAGACAGCATTCACATTTATGAGCCTGACAGCACTCACTTTGATGAAATCGGCATGTATAACTACATCAATACTATTCACGATTATTATAAAACTCTTGGTCATGACAAGCTCGATCGCCCGATGAAAGCAGTCGTTCACCTCGGCGACAACTATGACAACGCATATTTCAGCCCCTGGCAGAATTCGTTCGCGTTTGGTGACGGCAACAAGTTCAACTGCCTGGCCCGCGAAGCTTCAGTCGCTTATCACGAGTATTCACATGCCGTGCTCAATTCGATCAAATATCTCGCCTACAGCGGAGAATCCGGAGCTATCAACGAAGGGCAGGCCGATTATTTCGCCTGCACAGTAACTGATGACCCGCTTCTTGGTGAATATGTCGTTGCCAAGATGGAGAAGCCTTACCTGCGCATTCTTGAAAATGACCTGCATTATCCCGAAGACATTCAGGGAGAAGTGCATGCCGACGGCAAAATCTGGGGCGCCGTACTGTGGGACCTCAGAAAAGCCCTTGGCAAAGAAATATCGGACATTCTGATCTACACCAGCCACTATAACCTCAAGAGCAGCAGCTGCAAGTTTATCGATGGTTACAATGCCATCATCACAGCTGACAAGACCCTCAACGAAGGCAAAAACATCGAAGCTATCGACAAAGTGTTTGCCGCCCGTGGCATCATCGCCGCCAGCTACAACGGCGCCGTACTGACCGCCTCCGACATCAAAAAGATCGGCCAGTTCAAAGAAGCTCACAACGAATA
>CAZMWO010000756.1:0-1883 GCA_964569565.1 uncultured bacterium
ACGAAAACTTTGGCAGCAGACTGTAGATGAAGATAAAACTCAGGCAGCCCCAGGCGAAATCGTTTGCCTTGTCATTGTGTAAGCAGGCGATCCAGGCGTTGACAGCGGCAATAACCGGAACCGCCAGTACCCGCCGGTCGATGAACGGGCAGACCCCGAGCGGAAAATTCAGATAAACATAAAAGATCACCGCCCAGGCGAACGGGTTGGGAGATTGCACCTCATTGCGTACGAACAGCACGCTGGCGACGAACCAGATCGCCGAACGCCCGGCCAGAATTATAAAGGGGAGCCCCAGTCCGGCTTTTAAATAGCTGAAACCCAGGATCATCGCCATGCATGCCTCGACAACCGGGTATTGCCAGGAAATCGGCGCTTTGCAGTAGCGACAGCGACCCAGCAGTGTCAGCCAGCTCAAAACTGGTATCAGGTCGATGGCGTGTAGCTGATGATTGCATTTCGGGCAGGCCGAAGGCGGAAATATAACTGATTTTCCGCTGGCCATGCGCAGTATGACGACATTGCTGAAACTGCCGAGAAGACTGCCGAAGATAAAAAAGAACGGCGTCAGGAGTAATTGGAGTGCTTCTTTTTCTGCCATGTTTTATGTTTAGCCCGATTCGTCTGTAGTTTCAATACTTTTCTGCCATATATGTATGGGCACGGCGCGCCGTGCCCATACGGTTCATTCTGGCATAAAAAAAAAGAGCGGCTTGCGCCGCTCAATTTTTTTACAATCAGACTTGGGCCAGATCAGGCGCCGTCAAGATTCTTGGGTTCTTCGGGGCTGCCGTGAACTGGTTCGCATTTTACGACACCGTCTTTGATCAGGTTGGAGCCAGTGATGGCACAGGTAGCTTCGGCCGGTACGATCTTCGATTTGAGATACTTACCAGTGATGAGAGCAGTTTCTTCTGCGTCACCATAAGAATCCATCATGGCGTTGGTGTCCATGTTGTACATTTCGATGGCACCCATGATAACCCTCTGGTTGGCGAAGCACGCTTTTTGGCGTGCCTGCTGACGTGCTTTGCGGAAGTTAGGAATCGCAATAGCAGCCAGAATACCGATAATGGCGATAACGATCATAAGTTCAATCAGTGTGAAGCCCTTGCGAGATCTCATAATAAGAACTCCTTTCATAAAAGAAAATAAATTTAGGAACCTCGGTCAACTTAAGCGTACCTAAAAAAGTCGTTTTTGTCAATGCAACTTTCTCAGGCGCTCTTAAGCATTCTTTCGAGCTCTTTTGGATGCATGGTATGAACCATTGCTTCTTCGAGCGTGATATCGCCGCGCAGATAAAGGTCTCTGAGCGACATTTCGAAGGTCATCATGCCTTCTTCATGGCTGGTCTGCATAACTGTGTACAGTCCGGAGATCTTCTGTTCACGTATACAGTTAGCAACGGCCGGGTTGCCGACCAGAATTTCATTGCAGACGACGCGGCCTTTTCCGCTGGCTACCGGCAGCAACTGCTGGGCGACGACCGCGCGCAGAACGAACGACAGCTGCGAACGGATCTGTGACTGCTGATGCGGTGGGAACATGTCGATAATGCGGTTGATTGTCTGCGCGGCATCGGTGGTGTGCAGAGTGCCGAAGACAAGGTGGCCGGTTTCGGCCATGGTGCAGGCGGCGCCGACGGTTTCGAGGTCGCGCATTTCGCCTACCAGAATAACGTCGGGGTCTTCGCGAAGAACACGTCTCAGTGCTTCTGAAAAAGACTTGGTATCGATGTGCAGCTCGCGCTGGTTGATGACTGAACGTTTGTGGTAGTGCAGGTATTCGATCGGATCTTCGATCGTCATGATGTGGCAGCGCCTGGATTCGTTGATGATGTTGATCAGGCAGGCCAGCGAAGTCGATTTTCCTGAACCGGT
>CAZMWO010000757.1:0-1878 GCA_964569565.1 uncultured bacterium
CCAGAGCAGACGGCCGTCTTCTTTTTGCACGCGACCGATCATCAGCGGGTCGTTCTCGTTGCGAGGCGCTGGCATGACAATCGCCTTTCCGTTTTCATCGGCTTCGAGAACCGAAAAAGCAGGCAATCGGCGCAGCGGTTGTTCGTGTTTGAGCTTAAAAACATAGCCTTCGGCATCGCGAACCCGCCAGCCCTCATTGTCGCGGCTGACATTGAGCAGGCGCAGCGAAGCTGCTTCCTGGTCAGAAGCGCGAACGATACTGAATTCAGTCGGTTTCTGTAGATCGAGCACAAACAGCACCGGAAAAGAAAAGCCGCACAACGCAACCGAATTACCATTTACCGAAAGATCACAGAGACGGTCGGTAGGCTTAGATTCAATGATACGCGGCAGCTCAATGGTGTTCTGACTGCCATCAGTCCTTACGCAGACAAGCTGGTGCTTGTCTGAAAGCAGGTAAACCGCCCCGTCTGGCGCGCCCGCCAGAGACATGAACCGGCCCGGCACGAACACGCCGGCATCCTTCCCTGCGACAGGAGCTGCAAACAGGCTGGCAGCGAAAATCGGAACGACAAGCAGAATTCCCAGTAACATGAACGTAGTTTTCATTGTATCAATCTCTCCGAACTTATTGCAGTGTCATGGCCGCGTGATAGCAGCCGCCGCCGTTCCACCAGGCTGAGAAGGCGTCATAGGATTTAACCTGCGGCACCGACCATTTGGCCGGGTCGTTGTAGTGGATGTTGCCGTTGTCATCGATGCCGGTGATAACGACGTAGTGATTGTAAACGTTGGCGATTACCGGCTTGCCGGCGCGAATCTGTTCTTTTACCCATGACAAGCCAACACTGTAGCTCCACTTTGCATTCGGGAACCCGTAGGCACGGGCTCCGGCCAGCATGCCGGCGTGCGAGGTTCCGGCTGAGCCGGTGGTGCTGCATTTATACCAGAGATCGGCGGCCAGTGCTCCGGCGTTGCCTTTGCCATGGTAGGCCAGTGCCATGCCCAGCGAAGTCGGGCCGCAGGCTGACCACGGAACCGGGCAGTTGACGGCGCCCTGACACTGTTGCGGCACGTTGAGAACAGTCTTGCCGCCGGCGCCGGTTGTCGGAGGTGCAGTTGGTGTGGTCGGTGCCGGAGTATTCGAAGAGCCGGTGCTGATGTAACTGGCGTGACAATAAGCGGTCTGGCCATTGTAGCTGATCCTGTACCAGTCACCCTCTCGGCCCAATATTGTTACCCGGCTGCCGTTGCTGAGGCTGCCGATGATGGTGCCCCATGGGCCGGTGCGCACATTGAGCGCAGGGTCAGCGTTGACAACGCCGGTGGAGGTCGATGGAGTCGATGGGGCAGGCGTCGAACTGCTGGAACCGGTTACAACATAGTCAGAATGAACGTAGGCGGTGCTGCCGCCATAGCTGACCTTATACCAGTCGCCTTCGCGCCCGATGATGCTGAGTTTTGCGCCGTTGCTGAAGCTGCCGATGATTGCGCCCCAGGGCGCGGTTCTGATGTTGAGTCCGGGATAAGCGTTTACGGTGCCCGAGGTAGTCTGCGACGAGCTAGCAGAGCCGCCATCTACGACATAATCAGAATGAACGTAAGCGGTTTTGCCACCAAAGCTGATCTGATACCAGTCACCGCTCGAGCCAAGGATTTCGACCTTGTTGCCATTGTAAAGCGAGCCGATTACTTCACCCCAGGGGCCGGTGCGCACGTTGAGAGATGGCGAGACGACGACGGTGCCGGTGCGACCACCCTTGCCTGAACCTGATTCAGAAACAGCCGCACTCTGCGCTGCCGAGGTATCGCCATCGTCTTTGATATTGACCGGCTGGCCGCCGAACACGTCATCGGCAGACTGAGCCAGCAGGCTGT
>CAZMWO010000758.1:0-1875 GCA_964569565.1 uncultured bacterium
AGCTTGGTATACTGGCTCATTTCGAGAGCAACAGGTCTACCGTTGACAAATCTGACATTGTAATGGGTAATCTGAGTACCCGATCTTACCGATACCCACTGGCCCGGGGTGACGTTGAGCACTTCGCCCCCAACTCTGACTGGTATGGTCTGCGTCGCAGCCATCAGAGGTTCCTGGAATACCAGGGTGGCCAGAAGTATGAGGCACATGACAGAACTGAGAACTCTAAGCGTATTTTTTCTCATATGTTCACTCCTTCTGGAAACTCGACCACTAAACTCAAGAACTATAGTTTTCCGGTGTGTACCGGTTAACTTCTTTTAATTTTAATGATAGTTCTGTATTTGGCAATACCCTCTCTGCAGTATCTGCAAAAAAAGTATTGAAATATGAAGAATTAGACTGACAATGCTGCGATTATTTTTAGATTATACTGACAAAACAAATCTACGCAAGCAGTCAACGCAAAATTCCGCTGCAATGTGAAATCGGCGGATTTCTCTCCTGGATTTATTATTTTGTCTCAGTGTCTTTGTGCGAGGTTCTTTGTCATTTTGCGCCAGTATCAGGCGAAGTCGCAGTACGTGAGGGTGCCCGCTGCTGTTGATCACGCATTTCGTGGTAGATTGCGATTGCTTCGGCGATCTCACCAGAGGAGCGACAGGAAAGGCGTGGTGCGGTCTCGCCCTTTTGCAGTCTGCGAAGGCCGTTGACCAAAGCAGTAAGTGGCGATACCAGAATATACGCGGCCACGATGCCGGCAAAAGATGCGAGAATCCCGACCAGCAATGTAAAAATAACGTTTGAATCATGCAGACGCTTTAACAACCCCGCCACCGCAGCTTCCGGCACGCCGCAGCAGACGCCAAGCCTGGCTTTTTCCATGCTGATCACTGCCTGCAGATAACCGGCAGCACTGACCAGTTTTTCTTCGCGGCTGGCCCAGTCGCGACCAGGCGCCAGCTCAGCCGGCATCTCGCCAGCACTCAGCAGTACTTTCCCTTCGACGTCGACCAGCGCAATATAGCCATCTGGATGTGGTTTGAGCGTCTTCATCATTTCGAGCAGCTTGAACGAGCTGTCGAGTGCGATGCCGCAGCTGAGAAGACCGACAACATTGCCATCATCGCTGACGACCGGCACAATGAAAGAGTTCATCAATATTCCGGTGGCCGATTTAAAAAAGGCCGAGAAAACCGGAGTTCGTGTTTCTAGTGCGCGAACCAGGTCGAGATAGACGTCGTGGGTTTTTTCCTGATCGGCGTAGGTGAGAAAATTTTCGCCGACATAGCGGGCAACATCGCGCCCATCAGCATAGGCTGCCGCTTTCAGCGGACCTTCTGGAGAAAAATAGTAGATATTGTTGAAAAGCGAAGAAGAATCAACGGCGACCTGGAGAAAGCGCTGAATCTCAGCAGCATCCGCCGAGTGCAGCACCTGATGGCGACTGAGGCGCATTATCGCTTCGGCAGCATCATCGGCTTTTCCGCTA
This sequence comes from uncultured bacterium, assembly GCA_964569565.1. GTDB lineage: Bacteria > Muiribacteriota > Ozemobacteria > Ozemobacterales > Ozemobacteraceae > Rifleibacterium. The sequence goes on from CAZMWO010000758.1 coordinate 1,493, forward strand.
AGGCTTGAACCGATGATCGAAGCGGTATCGAGCATCGACTCGTTGAACTGATCGATAATGATTTTGCGGCTCTCAAGATAGTTGAGAGACCCGGCACCGAGCACTGAAAAGATACTTAGCAATACGAAAAGAATGGTTATCTGAAAATACAGGCTGAATGAAAACTTCATCTGGTCCAACTTCCGCAGTTTGCCGTGACAGCTGCTGCAATACTAAGATACTATTATGCACAACAAATGAGTTGCAAAAAGTTCAGCAGCCTGTTTTATCACAAACAGACTGCTTTAACAATACACAAACTGCAGAAAGTTTAATACACCCTGAGGGCTGAAATTTCTCTGATGTCTTCGTCGAGGGTGCCACTGACGATTTTTTGCGTCACT
>CAZMWO010000759.1:0-1871 GCA_964569565.1 uncultured bacterium
ATCGCATCGACTTCGAGATATTTACCGAGCTGACTGACGGTAATGTCTGCCGGCACGGTAATGCGTGGCAGAACGTTCTCGTCTTCTTCCTGGTGCGTCTGTTTGCCGCTGCGGTCGAGAACCGCTTCGGTCTGACGTTCAGCTTCGCGCAGCTCAGCCTGGATTTTTTTGGAAAAATGAGCGCGTTTGCTTTTGGTCTTGACGCTCTTTTTCTTTTCCGGGGCGACTACATCCTTTTTCGGGACGGTCTTGATAATAGTTATCTGCTTGTTTACTTCGACTTCTTCTTCTTCTTCTTCGATGCGAACAGGCTTGGCTGCGGCTTTTTTCTTTTCAAGTCGCTGGCGTTCGAGTGCTTCTTCTTCGCTTTCGACACGCTTCTTTTCAGGCTTCGCGGGAGGCGGTTCCGGTGCAGGTTGGCGTGCGGCAGGTGTCACAACTGGCGGAGGCGTGGCCGGTTGTGGCTTGGGCAAATCTGCTTTAGCCGGCTTCTTGGGCGGTTCTTTTTCGTCTTTTGCTTTGACAGCAACGCCTTTTGCCGGTTTCTGGGCGGCAAAATGCTTGACGAGTACGTCGAGCATCTCGTCAGGAAGACCGGCCAGAGGATTGGTTTTTCCTTCATAGCCCAGCTTCAACAGCAGGTCTGCCATTTCCTTGTTGCTTAAATTATATTTTTTACTTGCTTCATGTATTCTTATGCCCATCCATTGCCTCCGCGCTGTTATTCAACTGGGTTTTTGTCTGATACTGCGTGTTCAATATCCTGTTCGGTCTTTATGTCAATCTTGATTCCGGTCAGTTTCGAGGCCAGCTTTACATTCTGCCCTTCCTTGCCGATGGCAAGCGATAACTGACCCTGCGCTACGATAGCCAGCGCCGACCTTTTGTCTTCTGCAACCTGCACCGAATGAACCTTGGCAGGGCTCAGGGCGTTGGTTACATACTCGACCGGGTTGTCGCTGTAGCGCACTATATCTATTTTTTCGCCGTTCAATTCATCGACGACGCCTTTGATGCGGCTGCCTTTGAGGCCGACACAGGCACCGACCGGATCGATGCGGTTGTCGGAAGTCGCCACCGAAATCTTTACGCGTAGACCGGCCTCGCGCGACGAAGATTTTATTTCGACTATGCCGTCAGCAATCTCGGGCACCGCCTGTTCGAAAAGGATCTCGACGAACTTGGAAGAGGCACGCGAAAGAACGATCTGCGGGCCTTTCGGTGTCGGCTTCACTTCCTGAACGTAGCATTTGATTCGGTCATTGGTGCGGAAAACCTCACCCGGAATCTGCTCTTTTGGCGGCAGAACCGCTTCGGTCTTGGCGAATTCAACGTAGACATGGCCACGCTCGACCCGCTGCACCTTGCCGGTCAGTACCTGACCGACCTTATTGTGATATTCTTCGTAGATCAGCCCGCGTTCGGCTTCTTTCAGCTTCTGGCTGACCACCTGGCGCGCCGTCTGGGCAGCAATGCGACCGAATGAAGGCGGGGTTACGTCTTCTTCGACGACATCGCCGGGTTGGGCGTCAGGGTCTATTTCACGGGCTTCTTCAAGGGTATACTGCTTGTCCGGTTCTTCAAGTTCTTCGCTGTCAATTACCAGACGCCGCGAAATTACCTTGAAATCACCAGTCTGTTCGTCGAGCTTGACGCTGACGTCTTCGTCAGAGTCGAAATTCTTGCGATAAGCGACTACCAGCGCTTCTTCTATAGCATGAACCAGAACCTCCATCGGCAGGTTCTTTTCTCCAATTACTTCTTTCAACGCATCTATCAAACTTGTCTTTGCCATATTCCTACCTCCCCCTTATCCTCGCTGCATTTTTGGCGGAAACTCAAGAACTGCCTTTGCTTCCTTGACCTTTGTC
>CAZMWO010000760.1:0-1870 GCA_964569565.1 uncultured bacterium
GGAACCAGGTGATTCCTGCGAAAGAAGCCACCTTCGCCTTCAACACCGCCCTTCTCGTGACCTTTCCCAGGATTACAGAATTCTGCCGCAAAACCCCAGTGAGAGCGAAACTCGATGAAACGACTGCTTTCTTCACGCTTGTAGCCACGCAGAATCTTTTTAACTGCACTTGTCAGGTTGTCATAACGAATGACCCGGAAGACACCGCCAAAATAATGAAACGCTCGTTCGTGAGCCTCAAGAAAGGCTTGTTGATTAGCGTGACTGAAGGCACAATGAAATGCGGCGCCAGAATCCATACTGCGCATACAGAAAAAATACAGTTTTAAACGATTACTGCCAATATCACATAGCGCCTCATACCAATCCACCTGAGCTTCTTCGCCGGGCATATAGCTTTGAGGGACAAAGACCTCCCGTCCAGCCAAGCCAAGCTTTTCCTTCTGCTCTCTTACATATTTACGCACGCTTGAAGCTGAAAGCGCATGCTGGGGCATTTCCTGATGAATACGGACCCATATGCGCTGGGCGGTATGCCGTTGTTTTCGGGGAGACTTTATGTCTGACTGCAATATCTGGTCGATAAAGTCTTTGACTGCCTCAAGCTTATGTGCAGGCCGGATACTGACTTTTCGTTCCGGAGGAATGGCACTTGCAAGAGCTTGTCTAACCATGCGGCGATGAATCTGATACTTGGAGGCAATAGATCGAATACTATGACCGCCTTGCTGGAAATCTCTTCTGATAACTTCAAACAACTCCAATTTCTTTCTCCTGTCCATTTCGGGCCTCCAGGAATGGAATTCCTGTAAGCTTATCCGATTAAGTCAGGGTGGGGCCAAATTAAATTCCCAAATGGGGCCATTTTAGATAACCAAAATCAATACAGTATACTGGTTGAAAATTTGAACTTCAGCATTAGGATTACACAGGCGGTGTATGATGAAAAACAATCAGCATCTGTCTTATTGGCTTACCACAGAGCGACAGCACTGAGGCTCTTCCGCTATGTTAGCGATTAGAGCACAGAATATGCAAGCTTGCAGGAGAGTGCATGGAAAAGTTTAAGTCGGTTAAGCTGGCAATTGCCGGAACGCTTCTCTTCGTTCTGGTCGGCACAGCTTCTTATCTGGCAATCATGCTGCTTTTCGGATTCGAGATTTTCAATTTCTTTCGAAATCGCCTCAATCAGGCCGAATTGTATTCAGCCAACTTCTGGAGCTTCTGGACGGCCCTGCTGTTATATCAGGCGCTGAATGTTCTTGGCTTCAACACAGGCTTCAACTGGCTTTTTCCGGCCGCGAATTTCTCAGAGGCTGAAGCCAAAGACCGCTCTATCATAAAGTATGTGATGCTCGCAGGCCTTTGTCTCGGAACACTTCTGCTGATACTCTTACGACCCGATCCGGGCTTTTACAATATCTCTGAGTAAAGCTTGCACACGGGCCTCCAGCCGAGCTATTCCAGCAGGAAATCGATTACCCTGCTTCGCTGAAGCGACACAGGGCGAGCGAGCACGAGCACGAGCACGAGCACTATAATATCGAACTTTGCTCTCAACTTTACCTGTTTCACAGAGCGACCGACTTGAGCGCTAGAGATGGCCTTATGCCGAAGCGCATGAGGATGCCGATGCAGAGTATTCTGTGATAATTAAACTCATTACTCAGGTCTGTTCATGGGCTGCGGCCTTCAGACGGGATGCTTTTTTGCTGACAGGATGTCAGCTATACTTGGCAGCATCAGGATAGATGCTGCCGGGTGCTCCAGCGATTCGCTTCGCTCACAAGCTTACGAAAAAACAAACCCGTCTTCAGGCCTTGCAACAGCTCAATGAATTTTTTATCAATTCTGGCAGCGATCCAACTTA
>CAZMWO010000761.1:0-1870 GCA_964569565.1 uncultured bacterium
CTCGAGCGCATAAGGTCGGGCACGCCAGTTGATCTGACTCAGCGAGCCAAAAGGCTGTGCCATCTGCTCGCCGGAAAGATTCACCAGCAGGTTTTCGCCCGAGAACACAGACAGATCGCAATTGCGCAGAGACAGCATCTGACCGGCCGGGTTAGACAGCAGAGTTTCCTGCGGCTGCCAGCTCACGGTCACCAGCACATCAGCCGAAACCCTTTTAAATTCAACTGCCAGTTCAGGAAGCGCGGCCGCCTGATATTCAGCCCGACGGCTGCCGGCGGCGTCATAGATTTCGATATAGTAAATTGCACCGGGCAGAACTTTTTGGGGAAGAAACATCAGAATGTCCGGTTCCGGGCTGAAAAAACTTCCGGCAACCTCAGTCAGCGAACCATCAGACATGCGATTGGAAACTTTGATCTGTTTTCGGCGTTCAGACTCAGAAATGAGGTTCAGCCCTTCGCCAACAAATTTGAACCCGGAAAAGGGATTGATGAAAAAGCCTTCAGCGGGCGCTTTTAGAACAGCAAAACTCAGACTGCTGTCTGATGAAGAGGCTATCACCTGAGTTGTCTGAATTTCTGGCTTATCGACAGACAAGCTGCCGGTCGCCTGGAGCAGTATCGGGTCGCTGGCGACCAGGACACCTGGCATTGTAGCTGCCGGCAGAACTTCCGGCTGTGAAGACAAACTGGCGTCGATGATCACGGCCCGGCCAATATCGGCAGCGGCCTGGACCGGAGCGGTAGCAGAAGCAGTCGGTGAGGCGACTGCCGACTGGGGCTGCCCGTCTTCGGAGGTCTCGACAACTCTGAGGACAAACCTGATTTCGCCCGGCTCAGCTGACGGCACAAGAGTTACTTCATAAATGCCTGACTCAGGCACGTTGAGGAGGGTTATGCCGGATACATCAGAAAAACTCACATCGGGGGCAGAGGTAAGCTGGACTTTTTCGACCTTGATCCGGCCGGTTGCGCCCTTTCCCTGCTCTTCGATTTCGAATCTGATCCGGGTATCCTTCCTGAGCAGGATATAATTGGTTATTCTGGCGTCACTTTCCCGGTCGGCAGGGAAGATGCCGCGATAATCGATCGGGCGCGCAGCAAGGGCGACGCCGGCCATAATTATCGTCAAAAGCCCAAAAATAACAATTTTCTTCATAGCAAACCTCCTGCATAACACAAACACAAAAAAAGCAGGCGGCAAGTCCTGCCGTCTGGCAAGGCCTGCCGCCGTTCCATTTATTTACTTAAGCCAGATAGAATCGGGGTAGTTATCAGATATCAGCTTCCATACAGCCTGAGCTTCAGAATAAGCCAGGTGACGGTTGTAGACATCCGACAGAACGGCAAAGCCATGCTCGGCCTTGCGCATTCTCGGCTGATCTGAAATCGCATCGATGAGCAGATCGGTTCCGAGGTCAGGCAGCGTCGGCACAGCCAGCAGACCGGCAAGAAACATCCTGTCTTTGGAAATCGACGGCAGATAAAGCGGAAACATAAGATCTTCAAGCATACGGCTTACCTGAGGAGTAAGACCGTCCTTGATGTTCAGATAAGCCTGATAGGCTTTTTCTTTTGCCCCAACAGCTGTTTGATAAAGAATGTCAGCCGGCAGTCCGTTCCAGCCGAGAGCATTGACATTGCGTATCTGGCTGTTCTGGCCGTGTATCATGTCGCCGATTACAACGAGAAACTGAATGTATTCGAGACTGATGACCGGCAGATGGCCGTTGTCATAGGGGAACAGGTGTCCGAGTGACAGCAGTTCCTGAAGAGATTTGTAACCTTCGGCTGTCAGCAGGCTTCGCTGGGTGAATGAAGAAACGATTTCTTCAATTCTCGCGAGTTTTTCGAAACCCGGCAGAGCCTTC
>CAZMWO010000762.1:0-1864 GCA_964569565.1 uncultured bacterium
AAAAACATATACCAGGCCGGCTCCTTTCTGGTGCGATTCCAGCAAACTTGGGCAGGAGATCACGCTTTTCTATCTCTCTCGTGCGCCGCAAAAGGCCCGTCACATATCGATTGGCTGGTTCCTGTTTCACGCAATCTTACCCGGATTCGCAATGTATATCTGGCTGACGACGCCATGATATGTAGACTGGCAGCCTGATTTGTCAGGAGCCAGGAAATAGCTGCATCTATCTTGGAAAGGCCTTATGAAAAATACAATTCTCTGGTATTGTATCCTCATGCTGGTATTATGTGCCGCTACTCTGAATGGTGCCGAATCGTTCAGGAAGTTCGAGCAGATTCCTTATCTGAAGCAATTATACGAAGTTGCTCAGAGGCCTGTAGTGAAAATGCGACTCAGACTGGGCAACAAGGCGGATGAAGTCGGCAATGCCAGGCCGGTCGCTGACCATGGGAAGCACCCTTGCGATTTTTTTCCGCTGGTGGATGGCTCTATATGGGTGCTCGACAACTACAATTTTTCTCTCAAACACTTTTCTGCTCTCGGAAAGCTCGACAAGGCCATATCGCTGCGACCATGGATGAACGATGAGACAGACGCCATTGCCGACTTTGTCGTCGTTCCCGAAATTGGCATTTTCATACTCACCATGCCTATACATACTAAATCACATGTGATTCATATAGATGAGCATGGTGTTGAGCTGAATTCCTGGCCTGCGGCCAGGGGTAATTTTCTGCATTATGATCCTGGACGAAAGCTTCTGTTGTTGGTCACCGGTGGTTTTTACTGTGTTGGCCAGAAAGAGGGAGTTGAGGTCTACGACCTGTCAGGTAAAGAGGTGATGAGGGTTGCCGGCAAGGGCCTTTCCGGCGTTATTTCCGGTTCTGGCGAAGTTATGGGTATGAGAATGCAGGAGCGTGATGTCGCCGAGTTTTTTCGCGTAACTGGCAGCGGGGAAATGACTGTTATCGCAACTTATACTCTCGATCTTCCTGATGAGGAAATGTCATCTGGCTACGAATTCTGCAGTGAGGTTGAGATTATCGGGCGCGACGCCTCTGGAGCAATTTACGTTTATCTGCTGGTGACGAGTATTCCTGATGGTGACCGGGTTTATACAAGCAAATTGCTGAAGCTCTCTGATTCTGGGGCTGTGTTGGGGCAGACCGACATCTTTTTCCCGGTAACTGATTTTTTTTATGAAGAAACAGATTTTTTTCGAGCCTTTTATATCATGCGGCCTGATGTTTTGCTTGCATTTGACGTGCGTGGTAAATATTATCGGATTCTTGAATATAAAATCCGCTGAAGATCTGCTATGTGATAAAGTGCGAAAGATCCAATACTGGCGGCTTACAAAATGTCCTGCTGACAGGAGCAATAAATGGCAACCACGGGTTGTTTTAACAAATTGAAGGTGACCAGATGCATGACGGCCGGCATCTACGTCGATGCTGAAAAGTTCGGCGAACTTAAAATCCCCGGCTGGGATGTCACCGGCAAGGCCGAAAAAGGCGATTCCATCGATGTTTTTCTTTTTCTCGACAGCGATGATAAGGTGGTCGCGACCATGCGAAAGCCGCTGGTCATGCCAGGGGAAGTGGGCCTGTTGAAAGTTTCTGCCGTCGAGAGTGCGGGTGCGCTGCTCGACTGGGGCATGCCAAAACAGCTTTTCGTGCCGGCTCACGAGCAGCAGCAGAAAATGGTCAGGGGATTTTCCTATGTCGTCTATGCTCATTTAGACGCCAAAACCGGGCGCATAACCGGTTCTACCAAACTAGAAAAGTATCTGAACCCGACTCCGGGCGGTCTGCGGCTGAAACAGGAAGTATCACTGACCATCTGCGACGAGAGTGATCTC
>CAZMWO010000763.1:0-1861 GCA_964569565.1 uncultured bacterium
AGTCGGTCAGAGCGTGATGCTTTCAGATGGTCATCACGCTTCTCTGCAGTATACGATCAAGTCTATCGGCAGCGGGTCTGCCGAAATCGACGTTCTGGAGCGCTTCGACGCCCGCAGTTTCGGCCGGGGCATCACCGAAGAAAAAGGCATTGTTAAAATCGCTTCATACAAAGGCTTCGATTCATCGCCAAAAACCGATAAGTGAAGGTTTGCGGTACATCATCTCTCAATGATTTGCCCTGATTTCCCGGCTGATGTATTATATATAGAGCCACGTTACAACTGGATTCGGAGAATTGAATGAGAACGATTAACCGATCTGTCATCCTGCTGTTTTTTCTCTTTCTCTGCGGATGCGGATCTCATCCGGGTGACCAGACGCTGTTGGATAATTTCGTGAAGCACGAGCAGGATTTCGAAAAGCTCATCGCCATGATTCGAGCTGACAGGAAACTCCAACGTGTTGATGATAACTGGACCGACCCTGGCGATCCTGAATCCATAGGTGTCTCGCAGGAAAGAATTCGCGCGTATAGATCTCTGTTTTCCAAGTTGAGTATCCCAAGAGGGTTTAGTGCTGCACACGATCCCGAACGCTTTACTTTTATTGCCAGTACACAAGGTATCAGCGTTTCAGGATCGGCAAAAGGATATGCCTACCTTGCGGAGACGCCAGATCTCGTTGTCAAAAATCTGGAATCATACTGGTCGGCCGACGACAAGTCATTTACTGCATACCAGCATATCAAAGGCAACTGGTATCTCTACTTTGATTATGAAGATTGAGCCTCTGAGCCCGAACGCTGGGCCGCTTCCATAAGAGATCAGCAAGGCTGAGGTGTGTTTGTGCTGATGCAAAAATCCTCAAGAACTCTTGATTATGCTATCATGAATCGACATTTTACAGGAGCAGGAGGAGCCAGGTGTCGGAAAGCAGCAGTAAAGAGAGTCATCTGTCGTATTTGAAAGGTTATACAATCGGAAAAGATTATCCGATGTCTGATCAGGCAAAAGGGGTGCAGATTCCTGCTTACGAAAAGCCGGTTCGTGAAGGCCAGACAATTGTTGCATTGCCTGATGCTGCCGCTGTGAATCTGGTAGAGCCTGATGTGCTCAAGTGCCTCAACAATCGGGTCAGCTCCAGAGTTTTTAATAATGCCGCGCTGACTCTCGATGAGCTTTCGTTTCTTCTCTGGGCTGCCCAGGGGGTTAAGAGAAAAGCTGACGACGATCGTCATCAGCACCATGCGGTCAAAAGAACCGTTCCCTCAGCCGGTTCCCGTCATCCATTCGAAACCTATGTGGCTGCCGGTAACGTCGAGGGACTGGCGCCCGGTATTTATCGATATCTAGCATCGATAAATTCGCTTGTGCTTGAAAAAAAGCCTGAAGACCTTGCGAGCAAGATTACAGAAGGGGCCATCGGACAGCGTTTCTGTGGTGCTGCACCGGCATTTTTCTTGTGGAGCGTTGTGCCTTACCGCACGGTCTGGAGATACGGTCTGCCTTTCTCGATCAAGGCGATTACGCTCGATGGCGGGCACATCGGGCAGAACCTTCATATCGCCTGCGCGGCGCTTGGTCTCGGAACCTGCATGATCGGCGCTTATAATCAACAATACATGGACTCTCTTTTTGGCCTCGATGGCAAAGAAGAGTTTGCCTTTTATATGGCTCCTGTCGGTCGAATCGGCTGACCTGCGCCGGTCTGGAGAAAACTATGTTCGGATTTCAATGGCATTTAACCGATCGCTGCAATCGCCGCTGCCGCCATTGCTACCAGGAGAACTTCGATTACGGCGCCGGCGAAGCCTCGCCCGCGGAGCGCCGCCAGCTTGCCGCCGCCATTCTCGACGTGATT
>CAZMWO010000764.1:0-1859 GCA_964569565.1 uncultured bacterium
TTGCCGGGTAGTCCTGCGCCTTGATATTGTTGTATGGCGAATAAGAATACATATAGTCGAAGTATTCCTTTTCGTTCGGGTTGCCCCATTCTTCGTATTCTTCTCTGACCAGCGGCAAACTTGGGTCGAGCATGGTGTTGATGACATCGACAAAAGGCACATCGGCGATGACAGCTTTGAACAGGTCGGGGCGCATGTTCACGACCGCCCCCATCAGCAGCCCGCCGGCACTGCCACCGTTGATGACCAGAAGATCGCTATCGGTGTAGCCCTGCTCGACCAGATGCTCAGCACAGGCTATAAAATCGGTGAAGGTATTTTTCTTTTTCAGCAGTTTGCCGTTGTCATACCAGGGGCGGCCCATTTCCTGCCCGCCTCTGATGTGGGCGATCGCATAAATGAAACCGCGGTCCAGCAGAGTCAGCCGTATCGAGGAAAAATAGGGGTCGAACGATGAGCCGTAAGAGCCGTAGCCGGTGAGATAGGTCTTTGCCGGGCCCTTTTTGCGCAGATCTTTGCGGTACACCAGCGAAACCGGAATCATCGTGCCATCTGGCGCCTTCGCGAAAATGCGCTCAGACTGGTAGTTGGTTCGGTCAAAAGTGCCAAGCACTTCGGTCTGCTTTTTCAGCTCGGCCTTGCCGGTGGCCATGTCGAAATCGAAAATCGACTGCGGCGTGGTAAGCGAGGTGTAGCGGTAGCGTACTATCGAAGTATTGAATTCGGGGTTTTCATCTGCTTCGGCGCTGTATACCGCCTCATCGAAAGGAATATACTTGAACTGGCCGTTCTTGTCGCAGTAACGCATTTTCTGCAGGCCGTTTTCGCGCTCGCTGATTACCAGATAATCGGCAAAGGCATCAACATCATCGACCAGAACATCGTCGCGTGCTGCAATGAATTCCTGCCACTTTTCGGGTGCCAGTTCGTTGTCGCGTGTGCGCATAACCTTGAAGTTTACTGCATTTTCGTTGGTCAGTATGTAGAAATAACCGTTCTGGTGAACCAGTCCGTATTCCACGCCTTTCTGACGCGGTCTGAATAATTTGAATTCGCCGTCAGGATTGCCGGCTTCGAGAATGCGCACTTCGGAAGAGGTTGAACTGCTGGCGCCGAGAACGAGATACTTGCGGTCGCGCGTCTTGCCGATGCCGGCCCAGAACTGGCCATCTTCCTCCAGATAAACCTGTGTATCACTGGCAACTTTTTCGCCGAGCCGGTGCTTCTTGATGAGGCAGGCGCGGCCGGTGTCGTCCATCAGCGTATAGAAAATGGTTTTGTTGTCTTCCGCCCATTCTACGCCGTAGGTGGTTGATGCGATGAGGTCAGGGTAGGTCTGGCCGGTGACCAGGTTGAGAAAGGCCAGTTCAAACTTTTCTGCGCCGCTGTTGTCGATCGAGTAGGCGAGAATGTTATGGTCAGGGCTTACTTCTAGAGCACCAACCGCAAAGTAGGGCTTGCCTTCGGCGTATTTGTTCTCGTCGAAGATTACTTCTTCGGGGGCGCCTTCTTCTATTCCGCGCCGGCAATGAATCTTGTATTGTTTGCCCTGCTCGGTGCGGCTGTAATAGTAGTAATTGTCGATACGGCTCGGAACCGAAAGATCAGTTTCCTTGATGCGGCTTTTCATCTCTTCGAACAGCCATTTTTGCAGTTCTTCGGTGTCCTGCATGATCTCAGAAGTATAAAGATTTTCGTTCTTGAGATAGCTGATTACTTCCTTGTTTTCGCGGTTGCGCAGCCAGGCATAAGGGTCGGTAAGAGTTACGCCATGAATTTCTTTGCTCTCGGGCTGCTGCCGGGCGGCAGGTGCAACCGGCACTTCACATCTGGCCGTGATGGCTGGAAGGCATAGCGCT
>CAZMWO010000765.1:0-1856 GCA_964569565.1 uncultured bacterium
GGTGGCAGTAATGATGGCGATATCGCACTCTTCGAGCGCTCTGAAGCCCATAACCGGAGTGATTACATCAGGCTTGTCGGGGTCGAGTTCGACCACTTCAAAACGGCAGCCGGTCGCTTTGATAGAAGGTACGACCGGTGCAAAATAGCCGATCATGACCACATGGTCGCCAGACTGAATTTTGAGCAGAGAAGTCGCTTCGCCCTCAGTAAAAAGGCGCTCTTTGCGTGAATTAAGGGCGTTGAATACGGCGAGTCCCGCGGTTCGTTCGAGCGGATTATCGCTGTTCAGCCAGCCGAGTATCTTTTCGGCTGATTGCCCGGCTATCTGGCCGGCCGCCTCAAGATGTGTACATGAGCAGGTTTTCTGATCCGGCGTCCAGGCCAGGCCCATCCGCCCGTCGCTCAATTCGACACAGCTGTAACCAAGGCCAAAGCGCAGTTCTTTAATGCTTTGCCCGTCTACCCATGGCTTCGCACAATCAATCAGCTTCTGATGAATTCCCATTCTGACCTCCTCGATCGATCTTACTTCTGCCCAGCCAGCGCCATTATTGGCTATCATGGCCAGAAATCTCAACCTGTACACTATGCAGTTTTCAACAATAAAATTCCTGACTCTGGACTCGCCAAAATACCAGGTATTTCTTTATAACACTTTTTCAGCGCAGCGTGTAATTAATCTGCATTTCGATGCGACTGGCGCTGTTCCAGCCTTCGGGCGGGCTGGCGAACTTTTGTGACTCGACCAGCTTTAAGGCGGCGTCTGCGAGGTCACCTGGAGCTTTGCCGACTATTGTTGCGCCGACAGCACGTCCATCTCCGCTTATGGAAAAGGCGACTGTGACCTTGCCGGCAATTCCGCGCCGACGTGCGCGATCGGGATACTTTTTGCCGCGTTCGAGCTGTCGATAAATTTTCTGCAGGTAACTGCTGAAATCCTTTGCTGGAGCCGGTACTGCTACCGGCGCAGCCGGCGCTGCTGTAACGGCGGGTTTGCCGACGACCGGTTGTCTGACGGTTGCCGGTGCCGCAACGACAGGTTGAGCAACCGGTTGCGGTTGAGGATCTGCCGGAGCCTTTGCCACTGGTTTTACTGCCGGTATGGGTTTGTTGACCCGGGGTTTTGGCTTGATGGTTTTCGGCTTTGCCGGTTCTGCGACTGGCTTTGGCGCAATGACCGGTTCAGGTTCAACTGCTTTTTGTTCGACAACCGGCTCAGGCTCTATAACCGGTTCAATGACCGGTTCAGGTTCGGGCACCGGAACAGGTTCTACAACTGCTTGAACGGCTTGAGGTTCTGGTTCAACCAGTGGTTCGGCTGGTTCGACAATCGGAACAACTTCTTCTGGAGGCGGGGGTAATACTGTTTTTGACAGGCTGATAAGGCGGAGAACCGGCGGCTGCATGTCGTCGCATGACGTGCAGATGTGCCATAAAAAGCTGATGAGCACCAGATGCAGAAACAGGCCTGCGACAATCGAAAACGGCCAGAGCAGGTTATTGCGGAACTGGGCAAGTCGCTCGGTCATGGCTCTGTTTTTTCTGTTTTTTCTGGAATCCCGCCAAAGGCTACGCTGCCGATACCGTTCAGGCGCAGGCGGTCGAGCAGTTCGATGGCGACCCCGGCCGGGGCCCGGTGATGCGCGACGATTACGAAACTGCTGTCAGGGGCCATGCTGGCAAGCTTTTTCGTGAAAACCGGCTTCCAGTCTGGTGGCAGGGTTTCGTCGTTCCAGCTGATTCCGCCACTTTCGGCGATCTCTATTCGCTGAGCTGTGCTCGAAATGTTCTGCACTTCTGATTCGAGTTTTGGCAGATCGACCGGAACCTGCACGACAAAGCTCTGAGTCAGAA
>CAZMWO010000766.1:0-1852 GCA_964569565.1 uncultured bacterium
CAGCATAGCTTCTGCCGCAGCCTTTGCCGGAATCGATGGCGACGGCAGCGAGAATGTCGCGGGAATCAACACACAACCAGTGCAAACTATCGGGCCAGTCGGAAGATTCATCAACTCGCTCAGCGCACCGGCCGACAGTTCATTAAAACTGGGCGACCTGATGAACAATTACAAGCTCAACATGTTACTGCCCGAAAGTCACAGCGTGAGCGAAACCACAGGTGTTGGCCAGGTCAAGGTAAAAATTCTATTTATTAAAATAACACTCAAACTGGTTCTCAAGCTCAAAATTCCTGAACGCGTGACATACCCTGACAGAGCAACCGACGTAATCGAAATCTCTGGCTATGTCAGTCTGGGTATATTGGGTAAAATCGACATTCCTGAGTTCACACTCAAGGGATATAGAGATATTCTTGCTGGAATACTTGAAACTTCCGAACCTTATATGCAGAAATTTTCTTCACGCGGTCTGGTAAAAGATTTCACCGGCGACACAGACGATATATTCAGCTATGACTGGAATGACAGTAATATCAGGTCTTACCTGAACGGCAAATGGGGCAGCGTTGGAGGATTGCCCGGTGTATCCACCGGCTGGAAAGATGAAACTGCCGTCGAAAAAACCGGGGCGATCAGAATAAAGGCAGACGTATTCTACGAACCAATGGCCAACAGTGGTCGAATAGTGCAACGAACTCTCGTTGCCGAAAGAGATTTCAAAGTTTCTGATTTGCAGCCGGTAGCGCCTGAATATGTTTTTTTCGTTAATAACAGCGCTAATGGCCTGATCAAATTCATCGGCATTCCACCCGATGGCACCACAGCAACTTCTTCCATTCATGCAGTTCCGCACGACCCTGCTGACAACTACAGGCTGAAGTTTTCAAAACTTGAAGAGGCGTTCGACTCTGGAGCGATCAACGAACAGACTCTGATTCCTGGCATGATACGCATAAACGGTACGTCTGACGACATGACTATTCACCTGTTCACCGGTTGCCTCGAAGAAGTATATACCACGCACTACAATGCGCTTATGGCTGACAATAATGATAAGCTGCAACTCGACCAGAATAATAAGCTTGACCCCCGTTTCAACTGGTTGGGCGGAACGCCAATGTTTATGGATACGGTATATCTACCAATAGATGGTCCACTTATTGATTACGAATATTTAACTGAGGGTGAAGGTATAGTTAACATGTTCAATGTACTGAAAGAAAACCTCACGATCAACGTGCCAACCATGCTGTTTGGCGATTACATGATAGAATATCCTTTGAACGTTCAGATCGAAGCCAATCTCAAGCAGGAGTTCAGTCGGTTGTCACTGCAGGCCAAAGTCAAAATAGATGGTAATGCTGCCATGGATCTTATGGATGCAGGCGGTGGTGGCGGTGCACCCACTATAACAAAAGTTAGCCTTTTATCGAAGATCGCCCCATCTGCAGACAACGACAATGATGACAACCTCTGGAGAGTCAGAGCAGTAGACGGAGACCAGGATCCGTTCGAAGTAACACTGGCACCGCCTGATTACCCCGGTCCTTATGCTGCTGGTGATGAGGTAGACATAGAGACCTCAGCGGGCTTTGCATTGGATGAGGAAACTCTTGAGCTGCTTAAAAAAGTAGACAAGTCTGAGATCGAGATCAGACATGTCAGAAAACAAGAACCTTATGGAATCAGGCGATATCCAACAGACGCGACTCCTTCAATGTTCAATCCGTCAAACCCGGGCACCAGGCCGCCGGCTCTTTACAGCGACCTGCAGTATGCAAAAAAAGCCAAGTATTACTATGAAACTGCAGCTGATTTTATCAGCGACATTCCCAATCGCAGCGCCGGC
>CAZMWO010000767.1:0-400 GCA_964569565.1 uncultured bacterium
CGCCGGCTCAAGGTGATATCCGTATCGAATATACCGCCTACAAGACGCGCAGTTCGATGACTTCACTGCATCCGACCTATGGCGTTTATGATCCTGAAAGATACATAGTTTCGCTGGCTCCCGGCTACGCCAGCATCAGAGCACAGTAGGAGCAGAGAATGAAAAAGCGAACCGGTCTGTCGATGCTTGAGATAATGATTGGCGTGTTTATCTTCGCTATTGCCTTCATTCCACTGTTCAGGCTCGTTCAGTACGGCGGCAAATCGACCGTAAAGATTAACAACTATTCAAAAGTAGCCCGACTTGCTCAGCGCCTGATCGAAGAATGCAAGCATGTTCCGTTTAAGATATATTTGAAAGATTATCAGGAAATGGGCTCGGGCGACAGATTTGTCGTTAA
>CAZMWO010000767.1:410-1851 GCA_964569565.1 uncultured bacterium
ATCCAAAAACTCTCGAGGCAATTGAGGAGTTCAATCAGGAATTGAAAAGCCTCAAGATCGAAGCGGATCTGACGGTAAAGAAGCTGCCGGACGACAGAATCAGCGAAGTCTGGATCAACGTGAACGCGACCTGGAAAGAGGGCGATGGCACGACAGAAGGCGATAACAACCGCCAGCTGCGCCTGGGCAATGCGATTCGCAACCCTGACTGTTACATGTAAGGGGAGGAAGAGATATGAAAAGACGCGCAATGACGCTGGTCGAAGTGATGGTTGGCATATTTCTGGCCAGCCTGGTTCTAGGCGGTGCCTTTCAGATTTTCAATACTTCGCAGCGCAAGGTCTCGAGGGCTGCCACTCAGCAGACTCTGGCCAGCGAAGTCAGAAACGCGTTAAAAGTAATGGCTCAGGATTTCAAGGCAGTCAAGGCTGACAGTCTTGAGGTAAACTCGGCTGAAGGCGGCAACAGTGCCGTGATAAAATTCGACCGTTACTTGATTACCGGTGAAGGAGACCAGGAAAAGCTGGCTTTCGACCGCTTTGAGAGCGTGGTGTATGAATTTCGCAAACCGTTTTTGACACGAAATGTGGCGGGCTCGAGCCGCACAATCGCAAGACATGTTGATTCCATCGCTTTTTCCCGCCCGGAAGGCCCGGGTGAAGAAGCCGCTGCTGCCGGCGGTCAGATCAACTATGACGAGGGCTGGGCCGCCCGCATGGATATTTCAATGGTCGGCAGCCGTAAAATTCCGGGGTCAAATCAGATTGCCAGCCATACTGAGCGGGTTTCTGTGTTCATGATCGAAGAATATTATCGATTGATCAACAAGAACCGCTTTCTTTCGATGGCTCAGCTGGCAAAAGATGATGGTGCAAAGATTCTCGATGAGGAATTCGATTACGATCAGATGTTTGCCCAGAGCATGGATCCGGCAGAACTGGCGAAACTGACGGTAAAGCAACTCGAAAACCTTCTGACCAAGGAAAACGCTTCGCTTACCGAGGTAGAAAATAAGCTCGATCAGGTTGATGAGTCGATAGCAGGCATAGATACACGCGGTAACCGCACCTGGTATACGCTATGGATCGGCCGTGCTCCGACTGAAGTTACCAAGCTGCAGGACAGCCTGAAAAGGCATACAGAAGTTGAAGATCTTGAAAAGGATCTGGCTGATATAGACGCCACTATTGAAGAGTATGAAAAAGAGCATCTGACCAATTCATTTTCTGGTGCCGGTATTAATATGGCCAACATGGACAAGAACAGTCAGGAATATAATAATCTTAAAGAAGCCTATGATATCAAAATGCGCGATTACAGTATGAAAGAAGCCTATGATGCCGGCAAGCAGGATGGAGATCCGGAATATGTCAGTGTGGTAGATACTTACGATCCTTCTACCATGCAAAAAGGCGTTGTGAAAACTTCAGATGGCGGCACC
>CAZMWO010000768.1:0-1841 GCA_964569565.1 uncultured bacterium
GGCTTTGCGTCAATATTGCCTGGCTCGGCCGAGCTGCTCTATCCTGCGCAGCTCGTCATAAGCACCTCCTTGTGCAAAAAGTTTTCGCTTATGAGATCCCTGTCTGCGCACTCATAATAATAATTTCACTAGTAACTGAATCTTTAGCGTTTTTTCAGGAAAACTCGCAGTTTGTCGCCGGTTTTCTGGAGATACCAGCCGTTTCCTGATGGGGGGCGCAGGCGGCGTAGTTTTTCTGAGGGCAGGTAGCCGCGCATTGCCAGATCCTCGATATCGATAAAGCCTTCGGGCAGTTCAATGCCGCTGCTTTCGAGCAGTTCGCGCAGCTCTTCTCCTGCCGGGTCAACAGCTGCCGACTCGGCTTTGTTAGAAGCGGCCAGGCGGGGTGGCGCAGCAACAGGTGGTGCAAATCTCGATGTTGCTGCCGGGCTGACTGCCTTAACGGCGGCGCCGCGTTCCCTCTCCGGTGCCATTGCCAGCTGCATATCGGCTTCTGAGGCTGAGGACTGGTCGGCAAGAGTCGCCGCGCCGGCAGCTTTGTCAGCCATAAAAGCATCTTCGCTGCTGTCGAGAGTAAAAGTGATGGCACCGGGTATTCGTTCTTCATCATTGGCCCCGGTAGTTTCAGTCTTGCTATCGCTTTGCTCAAGGGCTGGAGCACTTTTCTTAGAACCATCGGGCAGAACCTGCCGTCTTTCTTTCGGTGCCATTGCCATCTGCATGGTGGGAGACTTCGCAGGTTCTTCTGTGAGAGTCTGTAAGCTCCTGTTTTCTGATTTTGCCAGAAGCAGCCTTTCTTCGCCGGCCGGTGCCGGCAGTTCCTGGCGCTGACCTGAGGCAATAGTTGCGGGCTGGCTTACCGGGGTTGCCTGCGGCTGGCGAAGAATCAATACCGCTGCGAGAAAGCCGGTGAATCCCGCCGCAAATGCCACCTTGAAGGGAAAACCCTGAAGCGAAAGCAACAGTCGGTCAAACCAGCCGTCAGCAGCAGAAGACTCGTTCTGTTTGCCGGCCTGAGTCATCTGTTCTGCCTGAATTGCCATAATCTTTGCTGCAAGATCGGGAGGCGCAGCTTCGCTGGCAATACCGGCAAAGCCCTGTCGCAGCTTCTCTTCGAATGCCAGTCTGGCCCGACAGCCGGAGCAGGTTTTAAGATGCGCAGCAGCCCCGGGAGTCTGGTTGAATACTGCCAGATCTTCGGCTTCGCTGATCAGATTTATAAGTTCGTTGCAGTTCATAGGCCTTGTTCAACCCTTTTTATCTGCATTTTCTCACAGAGCATGGCGTCGAGTTTGAGTCGCGCCTGGCGCACCCGCGTTTTGGCAGTGCCCAGAGGCATTTCCATCACTTCAGCCAGTTCCGGAATGCTGAGCCCGGCCAGATATACCAGACAGACAGTCATCCGGCTGTCTTCGTCGAGAAGCTCGAGGCATTCATCGATCAGGGCCTTCAGCTGTGCGTGTTCGATCGCGTTGATGACTTCTTCATCGACCGGCGTTGACTGGTCAGCTACTTCAGGCAGGTTCTCCGACAATACTTCGCGATGCCCTGACTTTCGCCACTCGTCGATGAGCAGGTTGCGGGCGATGCGAAAAATCCAGCTCTTCAATGACCCGCCACCGAAGGCGTCGCGGTTTTTGAAGATGCGCAGAAAGACTTCCTGTGTCTTATCTGCCGCCATTTCGACGTTTCTGGTATTTCTGAGAAAGAACTGATATACCGGCCCGCCGAACAGTCCGTAAAGCTGCTGCCACGCCGACTGGTCGCCGCGCCTTGCATCTTTCCAGAGTTCTTCAGGTGTTATCGTCATAATTAGAAACGGGTCGATCAGGTCGAGGATT
>CAZMWO010000769.1:0-884 GCA_964569565.1 uncultured bacterium
TGCCCTTTATGCAGCGGCGAATACTTGCCGAGAGTCATGCCGATTTTCATACAGCCGGCTCCAGATCTGGCGCTTCGGTTTCTTCGCCCGGCAAGGCAGCGAAAGAGCGGCGCCAGCGCAACAACCCGGCCGTCGCCATAATCAGAAAGGCTATGTACAAAACGCCGGTCAGATAGAGATCTTTTGTAAAATAAACCCCGATGGCGACGACATCAACAGCTATCCAGAAATGCCAGTTTTCGAGCTTTTTCCGTGACAACAGCCACTGTGCGACCAGACTGAAAACCGTGGTAAAAGCATCGGCATAAGGCAGAGCAGCATCGGTGCGGCTGGCCATGAACCAGCCGAGCAGCAGCGTGCCGACAACAGAACCAACGAGACAGGCAAACAACCATGCGCCGGCAAGTCGAGTTATCCGCGCTTCTTTACGCAACTTGCCGCCATGCAGCCAGAAATACCAGCCGTAAATATTCATGAACACATAGATGATATGCAACAACACATCGGAATACAGCTTTGCCTGATAAAAAACGAAAATGTAGAGAGTGACCTGCAGAAGGCCGGTCGGCCAGCACCAGATATTCTCTTTTATCGTAAAATAGACACATAAGAAACCGGCGATAACCGCTACAACTTCGATCGGGCTCATGCTTTGCTATCTGCCTCAGTGAACTCGCTCGAATAGCTGACCTTTTTACCTTCGCACCTCTCAGCCGCTTCGATTGTTACATCTATCAGACAACTGCTGCCGAAAATCGGCGTCAAAACTCTGCGAATATCGGCTTCGGCGGCATTGCCCCAGCCGACGAATTCGAGCGAGCCGTCACGTTGCTGATGCAGCCTGAAGCCGGCCAGCATGAATTCGCACATCGCCCGCGAAATAT
>CAZMWO010000769.1:894-1838 GCA_964569565.1 uncultured bacterium
CGACGTTATTGATAAAGCTGCCGTCACTGTTAACAAAGACGACCGGTGCCCGGCCGGCAAGATCGAACAGATGCGGAACACCCCTGTCATAGCGCATACAAGCATAATCGCCAGTGCGATACCTGATCAGCGGCAAAAACGGGTTTATGCCACCGGTCACCGTTATCTCGCCGCGTTCGCCCTCTGGCAACGGTTCATCTTTGTCAGAATGGAGAATCTCAACATATAGATCAGGGCGTATCAACCGATAAACCCCACTTTGCCGTGACACAGCGATCATGCGACACTCGGTAAGCGAGTAGATATCGTAAACCGGGCAACTGAACTGCTTTTCGAGGCGCAACCGCAAACCGTCGTGTAAAGTCATCGCCGACGAAACCAGCGCTTTCGGCTTGATCTGCGGCTTCATCTCTGCCAGCGCTAGAAAGGTGAAAGGATCACCGGTCAGAATCTCAGGATCGTGCTTTTGCAGGTATTCTACACGGTCTTCTGGCTTCCGCCAGTCGGTCGGATTGAGGTTGATTTTCAAAACGCCGGCGCCGCGCAGATAAGTAGATAGAGAAGCGTAAGTCAGCGTCGATTCCTGATTGCAGACCAGGCAGATCGAGACCTGCCCTGCCCCGCCTTTGAGACTTATTCCATCAGCTGCCAGTATCGCTTCGAGCTGGGCGATCCAGCCCGCCTGCGAAACTGCGTCGAACAGAACATCCATCGGCGCACCGGTTGAGCCGGAAGTATTGTAAACCAGCATGTCATCAGGATCACACTCGTCTGAAACATATTTCCAGGGCCTGCCGGCAATCTGCTCGCGCCGCAACGACGGCACCTGCAGAAATTCCGCCTTATACGGCCTGTATGCCGGCACGGTAGCACGGCACCAGTTGAGAAACTCAGGCAACCAGTCGGGTAAACCGTCTTTCTGCCAGAACCGCTGAGCATGCACC
>CAZMWO010000770.1:0-1837 GCA_964569565.1 uncultured bacterium
AGACCAGAAATATAGTAAAAGATGGTTCAAAATATTACGGTCCTTATACCTCTGTTCAGTCTGTAAATGCACTTCTTGAAATAGTAAGAAAAGTATATAAAATTAGAACATGCAGATTAAATCTATCTCCTGAAAAAATTGTTGATCTGGTTATTAAAAACAACTGCCAGGCTATTGCTTTTACCTATACAGAGCCGTTAATGATGGCTGAGTACTTGTTAGATTGCTTACCTTTATTAAAAATTGCGATTACCGCTTTGCCGATTACAAGCGCCACCTGGTAGAGTGCTTATAGCAGTTGCGAATGGAACTCTCTCCCGATTGGTAAAATTCGATTATACTTGACTAACGTTTGTCTTTGTTTACCTTTGTTGGTGTTTAAAGTTATAAATCATTGAAACGAGGAGCTTTATGTCTGCTAAAACAGGAAATGTTACATTCATGGGAAACCCGCTGACGCTTGTCGGCAAAGAAGTTAAGGTCGGTGAGCGCTTTCCGGCTGGTATCATACTCGCATCTAACGATCTGAAACCTTTTAATCTCAGCGACGTTGCCGGGCTCAAGGTTGTCACAACAGTGCCTTCTCTCGATACGCCCGTCTGCGATACCCAGGTTCGAAAGTTCAATGAAAGAGCTGCTGGCCTCAAGGCCAGAGTTTTTGCGGTTTCGGCCGATCTGCCATTTGCTCAGGCCCGCTGGTGCGGCGCTGCAGGCATCAAGAACGTCAGCACTCTGTCTGATCACGCGCAGATGGCTCTGGCCGAGGCTCTCGGCATTCATGTCAAAGAACTGCGACTGTTTGCCAGAACGGTCTTTGTCGTCGATTCTGCCGGCAAGATCGTCTATCGCGAGATTGTGCCCGAAATCACCAGTGAACCCAATTACGAAGCGGCTCTTGCCGCGGTTGCTGCGGCAGTCTGATCTGTATCTGATATAAAAACTGGCACCAGTCTGCTTTCTGCGACTGATGCCAGTTTTTGCTGTTGCTTTTATTCGCGGTTGAGTATGCGGCGCACGCGCTCACGTTTGCTGCGAAGGCGGTTGATGAAGGCTTCCATGTCTGTGCTTGTCGCGTTCGGGATAACAGCTTCTTCGACCGCTGATTTTGTCGGGGCAGCATCAGCTGCGTGCGTGGTTATGGGTTCCAGCTCACTGATGATGCGGTTGATAACGCCAAGACCTTCGAATCTGCTTATGTTTTCGTAGCCGGCAAACAGGTTGTTGTTATAGCCAAGCCTTATTCCTGTTCGTGAAAGCAGTTCAAGAGCTTCTGCCACCGGCGTGCCGGCTCTGACATCAGAATAGAGAATGTACTGGTTTGATTCGCTGTGCGGAAGGGCTTCGGCGAGAACTGCGCCCATGCGGGCAAGCAGGTTGCGGTTGGCGTTTCTGGAGGAACCGTACTGTTTTATTGTCCGGTCTATCTGGCTTATGTATTCGAATTTTTCGTGCCGGGTAAGAATGCCTTTGATTACCAACCCAAGGTCGCGCGAGCTGATGTTGCCGTTGCCGTTAAGCCGGCGGCCAAGATTGGTCAGGTCGAATGCGCCGGCACTGCGCAGGTTCTGTAAAGGCCGGGTCATGTAGTGGTCCTGCGGAACATCTGAAAACAGTGCAAACTTTTGAACGTTACCATTGGCGACGATCAGGTCATGCAGTCTTTTCAGTAGCCATAAAGCTTCTTTCAGCTTCAGCCGGTCATCGGGTCGGAAGGCGCCATCGGGGCTGCCCTGAATTATCGCTGTTTTAATCGCATAATCGAGCGCCGGGCCATATTTCGGGTCGGGTTGCCAGTCTTTGAATCTGGCATCTGCCTTGAATTCTTCAGGGCGCGGCA
>CAZMWO010000771.1:0-1176 GCA_964569565.1 uncultured bacterium
GGGATTCGAACCCACGACCTTTTGAATGCCATTCAAACGCGCTCCCAACTGCGCCACAGCCCCATTTGGTAAAGTCAAGTATAACATCAACCGGTTGCCGAGTCAACAAATTTTTTGACCTGGTCAGATCTTGGCTTCGCGTAATTGCTCGGCGGCGTCTTCGGGCGGTGTCGGGTTGATGTAAAAGCCCGATCCCCACTCAAAGCCGGCTATCTTGGTAAGTTTGGGAATCAACTCGATATGCCAGTGATAGAAATCGCGGTATGAGTCTGAGCAGGGAGATGTGTGCAACACGAAGTTGTAAGGCAGGCCCGGCAGAAGCTTTTCCATTTTGCGCAGCGCAGTTTGCAGCGCAGTGGCAAAGCCAAAGACCTGCTCGTTCTCGATCATTTCGAAAAACGGCATGTGGAACTTGGGGGTGATTTCCATTTCGAACGGAAACCTTGAAGCAAAAGGGCAGAACACGATAAAGTCGTTGCTTTCATGAACCACCCTGGTTCCGTCTTTGGCCTCCTGTTTGACTATGTCGCAAAACAGGCAGCGGTCGTGATAATGGTAATATTCGCGGGCACCTTCAAGTTCTTCTTCTATACGTTTAGGTATGATGGGAGTAGCAACTACGTGTGAGTGTGAGTGAGAAATACTCGAAACTCCGATTCCGCTGTTCTTGACGATCATGAAATGCTTGTAGCGGGGATTCTTTTTAATCTCGATAAGGCGCTGTTTGTAGGCCCAGATTATTTCGCGAACCTGTTCAAAGGTTGAATTGCAGATGTTGGAGTTATGGTTCGGCGATTCGATAACCATTTCGTGAATGCCGATGGAATTCATTGCATCGAACATACCAATGCCTTCACGGCCTGAATCTCCATCGGGCTTGAGAATAGGAGAGCTGTCAGGAACCACACGAACCCACCAGCCTTTCTGGTTGGGCTGAGTGCCTGCAGTTCTGAAAGCCAGGGTTTCCGGTGGTGTCATGTTTTCGTTGCCTTCACAGAAAGGGCAATTGCTGTGGTCTTCTTCTTTGGCTTCCTGACGCTTGAAGTCTGATGGGCGTTTGCCACGTTCGGGTGAAATGATTACCCACTGCTTCAGAACCGGATCTTTTCTAAGTTGCGGCATTATATGCTCCTGGTCTGCTGCTATTTGCCGGCGATAAGAAATTTGGCGGCCTGT
>CAZMWO010000771.1:1186-1834 GCA_964569565.1 uncultured bacterium
GCGCGGACACCGTGGGAAACGCACCGTCCGGCTCGGCCTGTTCGGGAACGACCGGGTTGATATAGAAGCCCGAACCCCATTCGAAGCCGGCTACTTTGGTGAGGCGCGGCATGATTTCGATGTGCCAGTGAAAATACTCTGTACAGTGCTCGTCGCAGGGTGATGTGTGAATTATATAGTTGAACGGCGGATTGTCGAGTGTGGTTATGAGCTTGCGCAGCGTGCTGTGCATAATGCTGGCGAGTGCTTCGATTTCGTTGCTTTCGATATCGCCAAATGAATCCCGATGTTCTTTCGGTGCGATCCAGGTTTCGAATGGAAAGCGTGAAGCAAAAGGCGCGAATGCGACGAACTGCTCATTTTCGTGAACTATGCGCTCGCCACTGCTGAGTTCCTGGCGGATGATATCGCAGAAGACACAGCGTTCTTTGTAATAGTAGTAACGCTTTGCCCCTTCGACCTCTTCCATTGCCCGCTTGGGAATGATAGGGGTGGCGATCAGCTGAGAGTGAGGGTGGTCGAGACTTGCTCCAGCAGCTGATCCGTGGTTTTTGAACAGAAGTATGTAACGGAATCGTCGGTCTCTTCTGAGATCGCGATAGCGGTCGGTGTAGGTTCGAATAATTCTGGATATCTGCTCGACGGTAT
>CAZMWO010000772.1:0-1833 GCA_964569565.1 uncultured bacterium
CGGGCACGATCAGCGCGACTGAGGCAAAAGGTGACGGGCGCATTATCTGTGACAGAAAAGTTTCTGCATTGATTGGTGACGGCGGGTTTGACCGGTCGACCATTTCTTTCAATCTGCGTAACGTGGCTGCCTGGTCGTTCATGTGGTTTTATTCAGTTCTGTAATGAGATGAGACCGACTGATTCAAGCTTCAGAGTGGTCGGGATTTCCTGATACGACAAAACGGTGAGCCTTGGTGCGATGCGTTCGGTCAGGCGTTTAATGCTCAGTCTCAGAGCAGAACTGCAAAGAATAATCGGTGCTATGCCTTCCTGCATTACGCCATCGATTTTGCTTCTGATGCTTTCAAGCAGCCGCTGTGCTGAGGTCGGGTCAATCGCCAGCTGCACCGAACCATCGATTTTCTGCAGCGCATTACCAAGCATCTGCTCGAGTTGCGGGTTGAGAGAGATTACTCTGAGGGTTCCGGTGTCGTCAAGAAGCGGCTTGCAGATATGCCTGGACAGGGCCTGTCGGGCTATTTCGGTTAGCGTATCTACTTCGCTTATGCCGGCACAGTCTGCCAGAGCCTCAAGAATGTTGACAATATGGCGGATCGAAACATTTTCCTTGAGAAGATTCTGCAGTATTTTAAGCAGAGTTGAGTGGCTGACCACTTTGGGCACGACTTCTTCGAGAACCAGCGGATAGGTCTCTTTAACATTGTCGAGCAGCTGCTGCAGTTCCTGTCGACCAAGAATCTCATGTGCATTCTTGCGGATGATTTCGGTAAGATGAGTGGCAATGACTGTGGACGGATCAACGACGGTGTAGCCGGCCATTTCGGCGCGATCTCTCCTGGAGCTTTCTATCCATACAGCCGGCAGGCCAAAAGCAGGCTCTTCAACCGGAATTCCGTCGATCTTGGTGGTAGCATTACCTGAATCCATTGCGAGAAAGTGGTCGGGCAGTATCTCGTAAGAGGCAAACTCAACACCCTTGATCTTGAAACAGTAGGTCGATGGATGCAGTTGAATATTGTCGCGAATGCGTATTGGTGGCACAACCAGTCCAAGGTCGATCGCTATCTGACGTCTTATCAGGGTGATTCGGTTCAGCAGATCGCCGCCCTGATTGGTGTCGACCAGCGGAATCAGGTTGTAGCCGATCTCAAGTTCGAGCGGATCGACTGACAGTAGAGAAGATACATCTTCAGGGCCTGTTTTTGCGGTTTCTTCTTCAGCTATCTTACTGTCCATGGCCTTCTGCTCGACCTCCAGGTCGTTTTTGTGCGCCACATAGGCCAGCATGCCAAAAACCACCGAAAGAAAAAGAAAGCTGAATTTCGGAAGACCGGGCACCATGCCGAGAAAACCGAGCAGACCGGACCCGATCCCGAGCACGCGCGGGTTACTGAGCAGCTGGTCGCTGACTTCCTGACCGAGGCTCGAGTCTGAACTGGCACGCGTAACAACAATACCGGTGGCAGTAGCTATCAGCAGTGCAGGAATCTGCGTTACCAGACCGTCACCAACCGTGAACAGTGCATAGGCCTGCAATGCGTCTACCGCAGATTCGCCACGCTGGAAAACGCCTATGACGAGACCGCCCAGCAGATTGATTATCGTGATGATTATGCCGGCAATAGCGTCGTTTTTAACAAATTTACTCGCACCGTCCATTGAGCCGTAAAAGTCGGCTTCTCGTTTGAGGTTCAGGCGACGTTTGGTGGCTTCTTCCTGGTCTATGGCGCCGGCGTTGAGGTCGGCATCTATGGCCATGCCCTTGATCGGCATGGCGTCGAGAGTGAATCGCGCGGCGACTTCGGCAACGCGCTCGGCACCTTTGGTGATT
>CAZMWO010000773.1:0-1828 GCA_964569565.1 uncultured bacterium
GGGTGGCGCTGCCGGCGTTGCTGCTGTCATCAAAGACGCGGTAAAGTCATTTGAGGGCAGTCCGTATAACCTTTTCTCGATCGGCAGCGAGATTTCGGGCACCGCTGATGCTTACTTCACCCGTGGTGCAGCGATAGTAAAGATAATGAACGCCATCGGCATCGAAGCCATGCTGGTGGGCAACATAGAATATACCTACGGCCAGCGTCGTCTGGCGGAACTGGCTGAGCAGGCTGAATTCAGCCTGGTGAGCTCGAACGTTTCTGAAGTCGGCAGCGAACGGGTTCCTGATTACTTATCGCCGGGTCTTTTCTTCAATCCGGGCGGTGGTCTCAAAGTTGGCGTTATCGGTTTGACGCCGCCAACTACGCCAAGTCTGACTGCCCGCAGCAATATCGAGGGGCTTGACTTCGCTACCCCCGGTGAGCCTTTGCGTCTGCAGGTAGAGGCGATGCGCAAGGCCGGGGCTGATCTTGTTGTATTGCTTACTCTGTATAACCGTGACCGTATCAGAGCGGATGAGTGGCGGCCGATAGCCTCGGCGGCGCCAGATATCTGTGTCATGGTCGATTATGATATTGATGCGCCACCTGCGGTTCGTCGCGATGGCGTCGTCATAAAAACAGTCAGCGGCTATAACCAGTCAAAAGAAGTAGATATTCTGGATCTTGAAATTACGCCATCGCCGGTTCGCATCGTTGCCTGGAAAGGCCGGCGTCTGGCGGTCAATCACGCAGAAATCAGTGCCGATCCCGGGGTTGCCAGGGTGGTCGATGACATCAGTCGCGAGAACCGTGAAGCGCGCGATCGCTATATCGGCGAATTCGCTGCGGATTACCAGCAACAATGGGACCGGGAATGCCCGATCGGCAACATGATAACCGATGCAATGCTGGCAGAAAGCGGATGTGATATCGCTTTTCATAACAGCGGCGGTATTCAGAGCAACATACAGGCTGGTGACTTTTCAGTTGGCGATCTTTTCAGCATGATGCCTTTCGACAATCAGATGGTGACGATGCAGCTTACCGGCAGCGAAATCGAAGAGCTTCTGCGTATCTCGGTCAGTCTGCAACGCGGTCTGCTCCAGGTGTCAGGCGCCACTTATGAGTTCTCAGTGCGCCCTGAAGCCAATTCTCTCGATGCTTTTACGATCGGCGGCGGGCCGGTTGACCCCGAACGCACTTATTCTGTCTGCACCAACAATTTTCTGGCCGATGGCGGCGACA
Source organism: uncultured bacterium (assembly GCA_964569565.1). Taxonomy (GTDB): domain Bacteria; phylum Muiribacteriota; class Ozemobacteria; order Ozemobacterales; family Ozemobacteraceae; genus Rifleibacterium. Next base: position 1,230 of record CAZMWO010000773.1, read on the forward strand.
ACTTTACAACGTTCCGAAGTGGCCGGCAGTTACAGTATGGTCGCCAGCAACGCGATGTCGTCAGCGAGTATATCGCCAGGCATAGCGCTGACTCTCCGCTACGCCTATCCACCGACGGTCGTATAATCAGGCGAGATTGATACGGGCTCTGCTGTGGCTTAACATTTTGTTGTTTTTGCCGGCTGAATTGCCGGTTAAGATTGTCTTTAGCCTCACATCATGGTAGAATCGCAAGCATGTTTGACATATCTTGGATAAATCCCGGTGGCGGCGGTGTCAGCAAAGAATCGCTGCAGCGCGAAAACAGCATGCTCAAGCGGCAGATTCAGGAGTTGCTGACTCTTGATGAGACCGGGTTTTTTATTGAGCTCGATTCGCTGCTCAAGGCCATTCTTAAAAAGGCGCTGGTTCTCTGCAAGGCAGAATCTTCGTTCTTTTCGCTGGCGGGCAAAGACCCCTCAGACCTTGATGTCCGCATCAGCAATGTAATTCTCGAAGAAAAGATGGAAAAGATCCGTCAGCAGTTCAAGGCTGAATACCCGCGCTGGCAGGAATCAGAGGCCGAGATGCTGACGGTTGAAGACTTCATTCTGCTGCCG